>DASSIU010000064.1:0-8066 GCA_035691585.1 Sphingomicrobium sp.
ACCTCGCCGCCAATGCCTGGCCAATCTATGTCGACCCGCACCAACTCGAGAATGCGATCGTCAACCTCTCGGTCAATGCGCGCGACGCGATGGACGGCAAGGGCCTGATGCGCATCGCCACCGAGAACGTGACGCTGTCCGGCAATGCCGTGGGCGACATTCGCGGTGGGGATTATGTGAAGATCAGCGTCACCGACACCGGCTGCGGAATGCCGCCGAATATCCTCGAACGCGCGTTCGAGCCGTTTTTCACCACCAAACCGGTCGGCAAGGGCACTGGTCTCGGCTTGAGCCAGATCTTCGGCTTCGCTCATGAATCCGGGGGTGAGGTTGGAATCGAAAGCGAGGTCGGTCGGGGAACGAGCGTCGCCATCTACCTGCCGCGCACCGAAGTCGCGGCGCCGGTCCGGATCCATCCCGCTGCCCAGCGCAGCGACCGCGACATTCACGTCGCCGGCGCGCGCATTCTGCTGGTCGAGGACGACCCGCGCGTCCGCACCGCGACGGTTGGGGCGCTGGAAGACCTCGACTATGATCCGATCGCCTGTTCGGGCGGCGCCGAGGCGATCGAGCTGTTCAACGCCCGGGAGTTCGACCTCGTCGTCACCGACGTGATCATGCCGGAAATGACCGGTCCCGAACTGATCCGATACCTGAAGCACAATAGCAGGCGCGACTTCGCGGTGCTGTTCGTCACCGGTTATGTCGGCGAAGGCGAGACCGACGATCTTCGCGGTTACGAGCTGTTGCGGAAGCCCTTCACCGTCGGCGCCCTCGCCAGTGCCGTCGCGGCAGCGCTCGCCCGGACTAGCGAACCGCCCCGCTCTTCAGCAGGCGTGGCAAGAGGCTGATTCCGGCGAGCAGCGGATGGCGCCGCTGCCACGGCTTGAGCCGGATGTCCGTTGCCGCGTGGCGGTTGATCTTCCACGCGATGTAATCTGCGCCACCGGCAAAGGTCAGGCTTGCCTTGGCAAGACGCGCGACTGACAGGGCTTTGCCCTCTACCCTCCGCCAACCCCAGTTTCCGCGCGGGCGGAGCGAGAGAGCGACCTCCAGAGCCGCAGCGGAAAAACGCTCATATCGCTTGGGATCGACGTCGACGACCGATTCTCCCCGATTCTTGCGCTCGGCGCGAAGCTCCGCCGAATAGGTCAGCGCGAAGGCGCGCCGCCACAGCGTCAGCGCCTCCTCCTCTGGGCGGGGCCGGGCTGCCGCGAGCAAGGTGGGCGCAGCCCGTGCCACTGTTTCAATTGCCCGCTCGCGCGCGCGTCCGTCTGTCGCCCATGCCAGCCGCGAGGGCTGCGCGAACCTCGCCCAGACTGACACGCTGCTCGTCTCGGGCCCGCAAAGGCGATGGAAGTCCGCCTCACTCAGCACCGCATATTTGGCGGCCAGGCCTTCATGCTCAAAATAGAAGACGTTTGGCGGGATCAGCCGGTTGGCTACCGCCAGCCATCGTTTGGCATAGGCTGAAGGGTAATCCGACACGATCAGGTAGAAATCGAGCATCAGGCCGTCGAGCTTCTTCTCCCGGAGACAGGAGCCGTAGAACAGCACCGCCCGGCTCGCCGCGCCGTGCTTCGCGGCAATCGCCGCAGCCGTCGCGCCGACCCGCGGATCGACGGGCACGCTCAGCTCCTCGGCGACGAGGTCACGCAGTTCGCTCATGGCGGCGACGGCTTACGCCGCGAGCTTGACGAACGATAGCGGCTGCGCTGGCCTCAGGTTGATCGGGCTGCCGGCCTGTGTGCGGAAGGTTTCCCCGTCCAGGATCACGCTCGAATTGTCGCCCTCGATGGTGATCTCGTCGGCCTGCTCGAAATGGACGCCGCGCACCTTCTCGCGGCCGAGCTTGCCGGCGAGGCTCGCGGCGAGACCGCGCAGGACCGACATCGGCTTCTCCTCGACGGCCAGCATCTTCAGCACGCCCTTGCGGTCGCCGCCGAGCTCGCTGGCGAGCAACAGCCTCTCGAGCGTGGTTACGGCGAGTAGTGAGAAGCGTCCGTTGATATGATTGCCACGCTCGTGGAGCGAGACGCTAAGCGGCTGTGGGTCGGGCGGAAGGAAGCCCGCCTTCACCTTCAGAAGCAATTTCATCAGCAGAGCGAACGCCGTGAGCCCATGCGCAATCCCGTTGGGGAGGCCGAGCGGGTAAATCTTGTCGCGACAGTAGAGCATCGTGTCGGCAAGCCCGGCGCCTCCGAGGAACATGCCGATCACCGGCCGTTCTCCCCCGTCGCGGTGGCGGAGCGCGATCAGCTCGCGTGCCACGGTGTAGGGCGCAAGGTCGTCGGTTCGGGCGAGCTTGATCAGGCGCTCGAGCGTTTCGATCGGGTCACCGAGCGCGCCGAGATCGAGCGCGATGAGGTTCGTCTTGCCGCTCGGGAGCACCGCGACCGGAGGCGGCGTTTCGCCGAAGTGACCGCCGTTGGTGAGCTCGGTCAGCGCGGCCTGGACGGTCCCGTCGCCGCCATTGATCGCGAGCACCTTGGGCCGGACCCGGGCGATCGACACCATTGCCTCACCGATCTGGCTGGCATGCTCGACCTCATAGTGGAAGACGTCGGGATGGTCGGCGCAATAGGCGCGGATCCGGGGAAGCTGCGCGATGTTGCCCGTCGATTTCGGGTTCGACAGCAGGGCGATGCGCACGCGTGGCTGTCGGCCCGCCGAGCACAAGGGTGCCGCGGGCCCAGTCGATCCGGCTTGCAGCGCCACTTTATCCATGAATTCGCGCACCGTTCCGCTATAGGCCGTCACCGAACGGCGGCGCTCCGCGCGGCGCGCAACCGTCCAAGTTGCAAATCTCGGCTGCATTTGCGGCCAAATGATGGTGGTGGGACGACCGAATTTGCCCCGGCTGGGATTGATCGACCGCTATCTCGCCCGTTCGATCGCGGCGCCGCTGATCGGCACGCTGATCCTGGCCGCGATGCTGCTCATCCTCGACAAGATGCTGCGCCTGTTCCAGTACGTCGTCGACGCCGGAGGCCCGGTCAGCGTCGTTTGGCGGATGCTCGCCAACCTCCTCCCCGAATATCTATCGCTCGGGATTCCGATCGGCCTGATGCTCGGGATCCTGCTCGCGTTCCGCAAGCTCGCCTTGTCCTCGGAGCTCGACGCTCTGCGCGGCATCGGCGTCGGTTACGGCCGCCTTCTGCGCGTCCCATATGCCTACGCAATCCCGCTTGCGGCCATCAACCTCGCCATCGTCGGCTATCTCGAGCCCTATACCCACTACCGCTACGAAGGCCTGCGTTTCGACCTCAAGTCCGGAGCGCTGGGGGCGGCGATCAAGGTCGGCGAGTTCAACCAGCTTGGCAAGCGCATCACGCTCAGGATCGATCGCAGCGAGAACAACGGCACTCAGCTCCAAGGCATTTTCGTCGAGAGCGAAGACAGCAAGGGAATGCGCGTCGCGGCGACGGCGGAACACGGCCGCTTCCTCGCCACCGACGAACCTGACAAGATCCTGTTTCGGCTCAGCAAGGGCCGCCTCGTCCAGGACAGTCCCAAGTTCGCGACCCCGCGCACGCTCGCCTTCGACAGTTACGATCTACCCGTCAGCCTGCCCGTGATCGATCCTTTCCGCAGCCGCGCAGCAGGAGAGACCGATGAGCTCTACCTCCACGAACTGTGGCGGCTCGGCTATGGCGGGGGCGCGACGACCCACAAGCAGCAGATCGCGTCCGCCGCGCATTTCAACTTCCGCATGGTCGAAGTGGTGATGATGTTCATGCTCCCGCTGCTCGCGATCGCGCTGGCGGTGCCGCCCAAACGGAGCACGTCGGCGCTAGGCATTTTCGTCTCGATCCTGATCGTCGTCGCCTATCACAAGGTGAACCAGTATGCCGACCAGGCCGCGGCGAACGGCCGGCTCGACCCGACGCTTGGCCTCTGGGTACCGCTGGTGCTGCTCTCCGGCCTTATCTACTGGATGTACCATGTGCTTGCGCACAAGCCCGGCGGGCAGCCGATCGGTGCGCTCGAATGGTTCTTCGCCGGTGTCGCCAAGCGCGTCCGCGCCATGATGCCGAGACCTCGAGAAGCATGATCAACATCGAATTCTTTCCATCACGACGGCTCGCTTTGTACATGGTGCGGCTGTTCCTGACGCGCAGCCTCGCCGTGCTGATCGCGCTCGTCCTCATCCTGATGACGCTCGATCTCCTGGGCGAATCCGGCAAGATCCTCGCCGTGCCGGGCAATGGCGATGCCGACCTGTGGCGCTACGTCGCCCTGCGCATCCCGATGCTGGTGTCGCGCTTCCTGCCCTTCTCGGTATTGCTCGGAACCCTGATCGCCTTTGTCGGCCTCAACCAGAACAGCGAAGTGGTGGCGATGAAGGCGGCGGGTCTCTCGGCGCACCAGATCCTCGCGCCTTTGGTCGTTGCGAGTATCGGCATCGCCGCTTTGCTGTTCGCCTTCAACGAAGGGGTGGTGGTCAACTCTACCCGAGCCGTCACCGCGTGGAGCGACAATGACTACAAGCCCGTCCCGCGCGCGAGCGGGATCGTCAGCAACGTTTGGGTGCTGAACGGCGATGACTTCATCCGCGTGCGCAATGCGGGGGGACACCCTTTCATCGCCCACGGTGTCACCATCTATGACCGCACCGGAAGCGCGCTCCAGCGACGGATCGACGCCGCCAGTGCGATCCCTCGCCCGGCTTCCAATGACTGGGTGCTTCAGGACGTCAGCATCTACGACGCCAACATGAACGTCGAGCGGCACGTGCCCGCGATGGCGGCAATGCAGGGAGTAAGACCGATCCAGCTCACGCTGGCCAAGGTCGACGCGACCGAACTTCCCTATTGGACCTTGAAGCAGCGGATCGCCGAACTCGAGGCCGCGGGCCGCCCGGTCGATGAGCAGAAGGCCGGCCTCGCCCACAAGATCGCGGGGCCGCTGTCGACCTTGCTGATGCCCCTGCTCGCCGCTGTCGCCGCGTTCGGCCTGGCGCGCTCCGGCCAGGTGTTGCTGCGCGCGGTCATCGGCATGGCGCTCGGCTTCGCCTATTTCGTGGTCGACAATTTCAGCCTGGCGATGGGCAATGCCGGCACCTACCCGCCGCTGGTCGCGGCCTGGGCGCCATTTTTGCTGTTCCTCTTGATCGGCGAAACGGTGCTGATCCGAACCGAGGAGTAATCACTCCCCCGTCGCTGTCATCGATCAGCTAACCCTTTCATTTACTGACGATTCTCATGCCCCGATTCAACCGACAATAAAGCTTGCTCTTGATCGCTTTTCATTATGGAACGGCACTTCAGGGTTTGTTGGGGGAGGGGTTCCTTGTACCCGAACGTGCATTTTCTGAACCGCCAGGCGGCGCGGGAAAAGATCGCGGCGACGAAGGCGCTGACCGAAGCCGCCCGCCTGCGCCACCTCGCGCTCGCCGAGGATTATCAGAAGCGCGCCGACGCCGCGCGATCGGCTGGCGCCTGACGTTGCTTCGCCGCGAGCCGGCGCAAGGCGCGTAAGGGAAATATCCGCCGAAGGCGCAATCTGCCGGTCCTCGCTCGCTTTTTCCTTGCAAAATGTGCAGCTTAGCGGAACGGTGAGACTGCTCGGGCTAGGGGAGTCTCATGACATATCGCGTTCTGGTTGCGTTGTTCCTGCTGGCCGGTTCGGCGCCGCTGCTTGCTCAGCAGCCGCTGCTCAAGCAGCCCGGCCGATGGGCCCAGGACTATACGGGGCGCAAGGCCGACCCCGCGGTTCGTTTCGGCACCCTTCCCAATGGGCTGCGCTATGCGATCGAGCACAATGAGACGCCGAGCGACGGCGTCTCGATGCGGATGCGGATCGGCTCGGGCTCGCTCGAGGAGCGCGACGACGAGCAGGGCCTCGCGCACTTTATCGAGCATATGGCGTTCCGCGGAAGCACCAACATCCCGGACGGCGAGGTGGTCCACATGCTCGAGCGGCAGGGACTGCGGTTCGGCCCCGACACCAACGCGTTCACCGCACAGGACGAGACGGTGTACATGTTCAATTTCCCCAAGGCCGACGCGACCGCGCTCAGCACGGGGCTCAAGCTGTTCCGGGAGATCGGCGAGCGGCTGACTCTCGCGCCGGCCGCGATTGAGGCGGAAAAGGGCGTCGTCCTTTCCGAGGAGCGCCTTCGCGACACGGCGCCATACCGGACCGCCAAAGCAAACCTCGATGCGATCCTCACCGGCACCCGGGTCGTCAACCGCTGGCCGATCGGCACCGTCGATACGATCAAGGGCGCGGACCACGAGCGGCTCGAGCGCTACTACCGGGCCAACTACCGGCCCGACAATGCGACGATTATCGTCGTCGGCAATATCGACCCGACCGCGGTCGAGCAGCAAATTCGAGCCGCCTTCTCCGACTGGAAGCCGGCAGCTCCCGCCGACGCGGTCGATTTTGGCACGCCAGCCCCCAAGAAGGAGGTCGGCGAGTTCGTCTCTCCAGGCGCCGCCGACCAGCTGACCCTCAGCTGGGTCGGCCCCGACGATCGCCGCGCCGAGACCGAAGCCGTCGACCGGGAGTCGATCGTCAGGCTGATCGGGCTCGCGGTGCTCAACCAGCGGCTGGCCGACCGAGCGCTCGCCCCGGAGAGTCCCTTCGTCAACGCCCGCGCGGCCAACGTTCGCTCGCTGTTGCACAGCGGCTCGGTAACAACCCTCACCATCACCGCCTCGCCGGCAAGATGGCAGGAGGCGGTCGACGCGGTCAGCGCGGAAGAGCGCATGCTGCTCCGCGACGGAATCCAGCCGGGCGAGCTCACTCGCGCGGTCACTGCCCTTCGGACCACGCTCGACTCGAGGGCGGCGTCAGCCTCGACCCGCACGTCGCAGGCGATCGCCGACGAGATCGTGCGCCAGGTGGATGGAGATTCGCTCCACACCAGCGCCGCGCAGGATCTCGCCTTCGCAACACCCGTACTGGCGAGCGTCACCAAGGCCGATGTCGACGCGTCGCTGAAGGCGCTGTTCGGCACCGGCGAACCGATCCTGTTTCGCTCGGCGCAGAAAGTGACCGTCGGCGAGCCGCAGCTCATGGCGGCGCTCAAGAGCGCTTATTCGCGCCCGCTCGGTGCCGAAACAAAGGAAGCCGCGATTAGCTGGCCCTACACCAGCTTCGGCAAGCCAGCCTCGATCCTGTTGACCCGGCTCGACCCGGAGCTCGGCACGACGACGGTCGAGTTCGCCAATGGCACGAGGTTGCTGGTGAAGCCGACCGCCTATGAGAAGGACAGGGTTCACGTCGCAGTGAGCTTCGGCAATGGCCGCGCCGGAGTGTCGCCGAAGCTCGCCCACGCCTTGTGGGAAACCCAGCTCTATCCGTTGTCGGGTACCGGCAAGCTGTCATACAGCCAAATCACCCGATGGGCTCAGTCGAACGGAAAGATCGCGACCATCGGCCTTCAGGCCGGCGCTCGCGCTTTCGTCCTCACCGGCGCAACCCGGCCCGAGGACCTCGCGACGGAGATGCAGCTCCTCGCCGCTTATGCCCGCGACCCTGGCTTTCGGCCGGAGGCGTTCGAAAAGGCGAAAGCGGCGGGACCGATGCTCGGCGGCCAGATCGATGCCAACGCCGCCGCCGTCTATGCGCGCGGAGTGCAGGGGCTGATGGTCGGCAACGACCCGCGCTTTCAGCAGCTGCCCAATTGGGCCGACCTCACCGACACCGCCCCGACCGACCTCGCCGCGCTGGTGAAGGAGCCGCTCAAGGGTCAGGCCGACGTCGTGATGGTCGGAGATGTCACTCTTGCTGACGCGATCAAGGCCACCGAGGCGACGTTCGCCGCAGGCGATGCTCCGGCCGCCCCGAAGCCCATCACCGCCAGCGTCTCACTGCCGGCGAACGCCGCGCCCTTCCTGTTCCTCCATAAGGGGCGGGCCGATCAGGCCTTCTACGGCGAATATTTCCCGCTCCCCGATTATTTCGCCGACCCTAAGACCAGCGCCATCGCCACCGTTGCCGCGGCGATCCTCCAGACGCGCCTGATCGACACGGTGCGCGAGAAGCTGGGGATCACCTATTCGCCACAGGTGAGCGCCAATACCTCGGACGAGCTGCAGGGAGCAGGCTTCCTC
>DASSIU010000065.1:0-17485 GCA_035691585.1 Sphingomicrobium sp.
ATGGTCCCCCTCCCCCGTCTTCGACGGGGGAGGATTGTACGCCCGCCGCGAGCGCCGGCGCAGGCTCGTTAATTTCGATCCGCGTCGGTCATGTAGTCGCGGGTCAAGGGCGCGGCGTCGAGCGCGTGCGACAATTGCGCCTGGAACACCATGAACCCGCCATGACGAAAGCTCGTCTCGCTGGCGGCGAGGTAGAACTCCCACATCCGGCAGAAGCGGTCGTCGTAGAGGTCGGCGAGCGAAGCGCGATTGGCGAGGAAGCGTTGGCGCCAGTGGCGCAACGTCTCGGCATAGTGGAGATGCAGCACTTCGAGGTCGGTCAGCCACAGCCCGCTGCGCTCGACGACCGGCGCTACGTCCGACAAAGCCGGAATATAGCCGCCGGGAAAGATGTAGCGCCTGATCCAGGCGCTGGTGAGGCCGGGCCCGCGCATGCGGCCGATCGCATGGAGCAGCGCGATCCCCTTCGTGTCGAGAAGCCGCGCGATCGCGGCGAAGAATTTCGGGTATTGCGGCTTGCCGACATGCTCGAACATGCCGACCGAGACGATGCGGTCGAATTGCTCCTCCACC
This sequence comes from Sphingomicrobium sp., assembly GCA_035691585.1. Taxonomy (GTDB): domain Bacteria; phylum Pseudomonadota; class Alphaproteobacteria; order Sphingomonadales; family Sphingomonadaceae; genus Sphingomicrobium. The sequence continues at coordinate 574 of DASSIU010000065.1, forward strand.
AGGCGATAATCGATCAGCTCGAACCTGACGTGATCCGACACGCCGGCCTCGGCGGCGCGATGCCGCGCGACCTTGAGCTGCTCCTCGGACAAGGTGACCCCCAGCACGTCGACCCCGGCGACTTTATGCAGGAACAGCGCCATCCCGCCCCAACCGCAGCCGATGTCGAGCACGCGCTGACCGGGCTCGAGCGCGAGCTTTGCCGCAATATGCGCTTTCTTCTCCAGCTGCGCCCGTTCGAGGCTGTTCGCCGTATCTGTGAAATAAGCGCAGCTATATTGCAGGTCATCGTCGAGGAAGAGCTCGTAGAGATCATTGCCGATGTCGTAGTGGTGCGCGACATTCTTGCGCGCGCGCTTGACGTCGTTGGGCAGCAGCAGCCTCTTAAGCGTGCGCGTCAGCTTCCCCTTGCGAAGCGCCCTGCGACCCTCGCCCATCTCTTCCCAGCGATTGGCGCCGACGATCATTTCCATGAGATCGAGGATCGTTCCGTCTTCGATCACCAGCCGCCCATCCATGTAGGCTTCACCGAACCCCAACCGGGGGTTTCTCAATATATCGAAGCCGACCATCCGGTCGGTGAAGCGGACGGTGAGGTGCTTCCCGCCGCCGCCGCCATGCGTGCGCGGCGCCTTGCCCGGAAGCTTCAGCGTGATGCTGCCTTTGGCCAGCAACTTGTCGATGAGCCTGCCGATCAGCGACATTCAAAACTCCATTCCACCATTGGCTCCTGAATTGGCACGCCCTCTTAGCTAACGATAGGCCTCATGCGCAAAAGCCCAGCGCAAGGTACTGGCAAGACCAAACGTTGCGGCCCGAATCGGCGATGCTGAGAGTGGCGGGCGACGCAGTCCGTGAAGGTCGCGCGCCCAAGGTGGCAAGAGGTCGACCGCAGCGCCGATCAACAGCTTGTGCACCGCGCGTTGAGCGATGGATGGACTGCGCGCATTGAGCAGGAGATCGCGGAATTTGAGCGTCCGCTCGTCAAAGCGAAGCTCCGGGCGGAAGTCACGGATCAGGCGTTCTGCTCCCGTCAGGCGTGAGGGGACGGGGTCAGCGCCGAGCCTGCGAGCGATCTCGCCGGACTCGGCAAAATAGCGATCCTGATCGGTGCGGCTCATCCCCGGCTCACCGTAGCGGCGCCAGCCGTCGAGGAACATGATTGCCCCCGCAACATGCACCCAAGCGAGCAGATTCGGGTCGTCGGCGCGATAAGCTGCGCCGCCGGCCAAGGTCCCACTGACGCGCGCGTGGATGTGTCGAACCTTGTCGATCGCCGCTTCCGCCGCCTCGCGCTCGCCATAGGTGGTGACGGCGATGAACCGAGCGGTCCTTCGCAGCCGCCCCAGCATGTCTTCCTGCACGTCGCTATGGTCCCGCACTCCGGCAAGCGCAGCGGGATGGAGCATTTGCAGCAGAAGGGCGGCGATCCCGCCGGCCATCATCGACGTGACGTCGCCATGAACTCGCCAGATGACCGAATCGCGACGAAACAGGGCCCGGTCCGAACGGGACACGGGACGCTCGCCGCTGGATCGATCGTTGAACGTCGCGCGCACCTGCCGGACCAAGGCTCGGCGGAGGGGCGACAGCATGGCTAGGCCGCTTCGCGGCTTCGACGCTTGCGTTCGGCGGCGGTTTTCAATTGGCCGCAGGCGGCATCGATGTCGCGGCCGCGCGGCGTTCGCACCGGCGCCGAGATGCCTGCTTCGAAGACGATATTGCTGAACGCCCTGATCCGTTCCTCCGTCGAGCATTCGTACGGCGCGCCGGGCCAGGGGTTAAAGGGAATGAGGTTCACCTTTGCCGGCAGCCGGTATTCGCGGATCAGCCGCACCAGCTCGCGCGCATCCTCGTCGCTGTCGTTCTTGTCCTTGAGCATCACATACTCAAACGTAATCCGCCGGGCATTGTTCGCACCCGGATAAGCGGCGCACGCCGCAAGCAGCTGATCGATGCCGTACTTGCGATTGAGGGGCACGATCTCGTCGCGGATCTCCTTGGTCACGGCATGGAGCGACACCGCGAGGTTCACCCCGATCTCCTCGCCGGCGCGTGCCATCATCGGGACGACGCCCGACGTCGAAAGCGTTATCCGCCGACGCGACAGGCCGAGGCCGTCGCCGTCCATCACGATTTTCAGCGCATCGCGGACATTGTCGAAATTGTAGAGCGGCTCGCCCATCCCCATCATCACGATGTTCGTCAGCATGCGGCCTTCGGGCTGCGACGGCCATTCGCCGAGCGCGTCGCGGGCAAGCATCACCTGGCCGACGATCTCCGCCGGCTCGAGATTGCGCACCAGCTGCATCGTCCCCGTATGGCAGAAGCGGCAATTGAGCGTGCAGCCGACCTGGCTCGACACGCACAGCGTCCCCCGGTCCGCGTCCGGGATGAACACCATCTCGAATTCGTGGCCATCGTGCGTCTTGAGGAGCCACTTGCGGGTACCGTCGCACGAGACCTGCGCCTCGACTACCTCGGGGCGCGAGATGACGAACCGGTCCGCAAACCAGCCCCGCTGCGGCTTGGCGATGTCGCTCATCTGCGCGAAGTCGGAGACTCCGCGGTTGTAGATCCAGTGCCACACCTGCTTGGCGCGAAGCTTCGCCTGCTTCGGTTCCAGTCCGGCGGAGTCGAGTTCGGCGCGAATCTGGGCTTTGGAAAGGCCGACCAGTTCCACCTTGCCATCGGCGCGCGGCGGCACTGCCCGCGGCACGGGCACAGGATGAACTGGCCCGGGGATGGGCATGAGGTTGGTGTCGGCACTCATGGGCAGGGCGGCTATCTAGGTGCGATCACTGGATTTTGCCAGCGCCGCGAAGCGCGCACCGCGCCGCCGCAGCGTCGATCGCGGTGGGAGCGCCGTCGAGCAGATAGGGATCGGTGAATCGCATGCCGGCCACGTCCCGGCTCTGGACGCTCAATGCCGTGGCAGTCCGAAGCGCGTCGATGATCGCCTGCGCTTGCTGCGGGCCGCGGCTCCACGCCCACCCCGCGCGGGCCGCGAGCAGGAACGGCTGGCCCCCAACCTGCAGCATCACGCTCGCGTCGCCTCGCGGCATACGGCTCAAGCGTACGTGGAACTCCGCCGGTCGGTGCCCATCGGCGCTGAATGAAAAACCGGCGACCGCCTGCACCTTGTCGCTCGGCGCGATTTTCTGCGAACGGGTCAAGGCTTCGCATGTCGCCCCCCGGTCGATCGCGACCCAGGCGCCTCCTGCGAAGATGACCGCGCCGCGCGCCTCGGCGGAACTCGCTGCGGCAAAGAGCAGGATGAACAGGCTCATTCTCACAAGAACGATACTAATCGGCAGTTCCTCACAGGACCATGCAGCAGTAATCATCCAAAATGACAGGTTAACCAAACCAATCTTGTTGTTTAACTTCGGTTATGCCATTCAACGGCCGCTCGGTTGTTTTCGATTCGCGTCAGGGGAACCATGAACCGAGCCAGCCCACTCCAGCTTCGCAGCAGTTTCTAGGCCCCCGGCCGAAGCTTCTTCCATGCCGATTGCTGAAATCCTCAGCCGCTTCGCGGCGGAGCTGGCGCTGTTCGCGGGTGTCGGCTTCCTTCTCTTCGCGGTCAGCGACCTGCTGGTCGACCTGATCTATTTCGCGCGCCGCTTCTGGCGCGGCCTGACGGTCTACAGCCGGCACCAGCGCGCTTATGCGAGCTATTTCGTGTTCAAGGAGAAGCCCGCGTTCCTCGCCGTTCTGGTGCCGGCGTGGGATGAGGCATCGGTCATCGCCTCGATGCTCAAGGCCACGCTTGAGCGGCTGGATTACGACAATTACCGGATTTTCGTCGGCCATTACCGCAACGACCCCGCAACCGCCGCGGCGATCGCCAGCGTCAGGCATCCGCGTATCGAGATGGTCGAAGTTGCCGCCGACGGGCCGACGACCAAGGCCGATTGCCTCAACCACCTCTACGATGCGCTGGTCGAATATGAGCTCGCCAACGACTGCGAGGCGAAGGCGGTCGTGCTCCACGATGCAGAGGACGTCGTCCACCGTTATGAGCTCAGGATCTTCGACGGGCTGATCGATCGCGCCGCCGTCATCCAGCTTCCGGTCCTTCCCCTCCCCGATCCGCATTCGCGCTGGATCGCCGGCCATTATTGCGACGAGTTTGCCGAGGCGCACATCAAGGAGCTGGTCGTGCGCGAGGCAGTCGGCGCGGCGATCCCGCTTGCGGGCGTCGGCTGCGCGGTCGAGCGGCGAGCGCTCGGCCGACTTGCCGCCATGCAGGACGGACGCCCATTCGCCAGCGGCAGCATGACCGAGGATTATGAGCTCGGGCTGAGGGTCGGCGCGCTCGGCCTTCGGACGATGTTCGTGCGCATTCCCGCTGCCCCGGGCGAAGGCGGCGTCGTCGCCAGCCGTGGACATTTCCCGGCAACGCTCGGGAGCGCGGTCCGGCAGAAGGCGCGCTGGCTGGGAGGAATCGCCCTCGCCGGGTGGGACAGACTCGGCTGGAGCGGCGGACTCGGCGAGCGCTGGATGAGGATGCGGGACCGGCGCGGCCCGCTCGCGGCGGTGCTTCTTCTCTCGGCCTACGGCGCCGCGCTGTTGTGGTCGCAGTTATGGCTCGCGGAGGCGCTTGGCGCGCCGATCAAGGCGCGGCTGGATCCGGGGCTCGTCACCTTGCTCACCGTCAACGGCTGGTTGCTCCTGTGGCGAGTCCTCATGCGCGCGTGGTTCACCGCATCGGCTTACGGATGGCGGCAAGGATTATTGTCGATCCCGCGCCTGATCGTCGGCAACCTGATCGCGATGCTGGCCGCCGCGCGCGCCGTTTCGCTTCACCTCGGCGGCGGCGCCAGGCGCTGGGACAAGACCCGGCACACTTTCCCGGCACGACTGCCGCAATGAGGCCATCGCTCCGATTCCTGGCGCTGGCGGTGGTCGGTTGGGCCGGGATTCGGGCTTACGTTCTGGGAGTCTTGCCCGGGGCCGAATTGTTCAAGATCGAGCCGAGCGAGGCGAAGGCGCCACCCCTCGTCCAGACCCAGTTCCCTGCGATCGAGCCTGTCGAGCCGGCAACGCCGATGATGCCGCCTGCAGCGGCCGCAATGCCGGCGATGGCTCCGTCCTCGATCGCGCCTGGGGTTCGCTATGTCCAGGGTGTCGTTGGAGTGCCGGTCGCAATGCGACCGGGCGTGGTGACCGTTTATCAGTTGCCCGCGGCGACTCCTCCCTCAGGCCACCGAAGTCAGATCCCCGAAGCGCCGGTCGTGCCGGCCGACTACACGGGTTTCGCCCCGCTCAATCAGGGACCGCTCGCGAGCCTCGCCAACCTTTGGCCCACCAGCCGCCCGCGGAGCGTCGTCGCCAACCAGAGCCTGCCGCCCGCGCCCGTCCCACCGCTTGATTCCCACAAGCTCGACCGGCTGCAGCTTTCGACCTGGGCACTCCTGCGCAATCAGCAGACCGGAGTCGCAGGATCGCAGTCGCTTGCCGCCGGTGGGCAGCTGGGAGCGAGCCAGGCTGGGGCCCGCCTGATCTACAACCTCAACCGCCGGTTCGCGTTGGCCGCGCGCCTGAGCTCCCCCGTCGGCAAGCGCGGTGGAGAGGGGGCCGTGGGTGTGCGAATCCAGCCCCTGCTCGACATCCCGGTCTGGCTGACCGCCGAGCGCCGCCAGGCCATCGGCAAATACGGTGGCGGCCGCAATGATTTCGCGTTGTTCCTCGAAGGCGGGCTTTACGACCATCCCCTCCCGTGGCGTTTCAGCCTCGACGCCTACCTGCAAGGCGGAGTCGTCGGTCTGAAGAGCCGAGACCTGTTCATCGACGGTGGGCTGACCGTGACCCGTCCGATCTACAAGAAATTTTCCGCCGGCTTCGGCATCTGGGGCGGCGCGCAACCGGGCCTTGCGCGGCTCGACGTAGGTCCGCGAGTCACCATGCGCGTTCGAAACAACATCAAGGTCCATTTCGACTGGCGGCAGAAAGTCGCCGGCAACGCCCGCCCGGGATCGGGTCCGGCGCTCACGCTCGCGGGGGATTTCTGACCTCATAGCTTGGCCGTGGCGGCTGTTTGCGGCTAGTCCTGCGCCTCGATGGACATCTATCTCCCGATTGCCGGCCAGTCGGTCAACGCGCCCTTCATCATCATCCTCGGCTTTCTGGTCGGGCTCTTGTCGGGCATGTTCGGTGTCGGCGGCGGATTCCTGACCACCCCGCTGCTGATCTTCTACGGCATCCCTCCGACCGTCGCGGTGGCCTCGGCGGCAACCCAGATCACTGGAGCGAGCGTCTCGGGCGTGATGGTCCACATGCGCCGCGGCGGCGTCGACCTGAAGATGGGTGGGGTGATGATCGCCGGCGGATTTCTCGGCTCGATCATCGGCGCGGTGCTGTTTCGCGCCTTGCAGTCGACCGGCCAGATCGATGTCGTCATCGGCTTGCTCTATGTCGTAATCCTGTTCGGGATCGGCGGCCTTATGCTGATCGACGGCCTGAAGGCTCTTGGCTACCTTCCGACGCGTTCGCCGGACCAGCCCCGGCCGAGGCACAACCGCTGGGTCGCCTCGCTGCCCTTGAGGTGGCGGTTCCACGGGAGCGGCCTCTACATCTCGCCGGTCGCCCCGTTCGCGCTCGGCTTCTTCGCCGGCACGCTGACCGTTTTCCTCGGCATCGGCGGCGGGTTCATCCTGGTTCCGGCGATGATCTACATCCTGGGCATGCCGGCGCGGATCGTGATCGGCACCAGCCTGTTCATGGTCCTCGCGGTCAGCGCCGGGACGACGATGGTGCACGCAATCACCACCCGGGCCGTCGATGTCGTGCTCGCCGGGCTGCTGCTGGTCGGCGGAGTCATCGGGGCGCAGTACGGGGCGCTGCTGGCGCTTCGGGTCAAACCTGATCTGCTTCGGCTCGCGCTGGCGGTAATCATCCTTCTTGTGGGCCTCAGGATGTTCCTCGGCCTGTTCTGGCACCCCGACGAAATCTTTTCGGTCGAATATCTTTGAGGGCCCGCGTCGCCTCGGTCGCGATCGCGGCGCTCGCCCCACTGCTGATCGGCGCCGAGAAGCCGGTGCTCGTCCCGGACATTTCCGCGCGCCAGGTGCAGATCCGCTACAGCTTTACCGGCGCCCAGCTGCTGTTGTTCGGGGCGGTGGTTTATCCGGGCGGAAGGCCACCGGACCGGCAGGTCGACATCGCCGTTGTTCTGCGCGGCCCGGTCCAGCCGATCATGGTGCGCGAAAAGCAGAAGATCGCCGGTATCTGGATGAACGCGGACTCGGACCGCTTCCGCTCGGCACCGTCCTTCTACGCCGTCGCCTCGTCGCGACCGATCGCCGATTTGCTCGATGAGCGCACCGCTGCGATCTACGAGCTCGGGGTCCACAACCTGCAGCTCTCGCCCGGGGGCGGAGCACTGCCCGAGAAGGAGCGCCGGTTCGAGGCCGGCCTCCTCGACCTCCGCGAGCGGCGCAACCTCTACCAGGAGAACCCCGGCGGCGTCGAAATCACCGGCGGAGTCCTCTACCGGGCAGTGATCACCATTCCGAGCCAGGTCCCCGTCGGCACCTACACCGCCGAGACCTTCCTGATCGATCGCCACAAGGTGATCGCGGCGGCGACACGCGACATTCAAATCAACAAGTCCGGGTTCGAGCGTTACGTCGCGCTCGCCGCCCGCAGGCACCGCTTCCTTTACGGCCTCGCCGCGGTGTTGCTCTCTCTGGGGCTCGGCTGGGCCGCGGCCGCCGCGTTCCGGCGACGAATCTAAGAGACGTCCTCAAGTTAATCTTAACCGCTCGAGCTTATAGCCCGCTCCCAACCTTCTACCGGGAGTGAGCGAGCGAATGGAAGAGCAGCCGAAAGCGAATCTGCACGATTTCCTCAACGAAGTCAGCAGCTTCTCCGCGGATGAAGCGGCTCCGGCGGCCCCGGTCAGGCCGGCTGCTCCGGCACTTGGAGCAATCGGGCAGGTCGTCGAGATCGCGGGCTCGGGCTCGCAGATTCGCCTCGAGGCGGCGGCGGTGACCGCGCTCCAGTCGCACAAGGACCCGTCCGTCGCCATGTCTGGGCAGGTCGGCAGCCAGGTCAAGATGGTCGTCGGCACCAGTTGGCTGATCGCCAACGTCCGCACCCTCAAGTCGGGTGACGACGGCAAGCTGGTCGCGTTCGTCGACTTCCTTGGCGAGGGCAGCCGCGATTCCATGGGCCGGATGACCAATTTCCGCCGCGGCGTCACGCGCTACCCGATCCCGGGCGCCGAAGTCTCGCCGGTCACCACCGACGACCTTCGCGCCGTGTTCGCCGCCAGCGACGAGCCGCATATCGAGATCGGCACGGTCTACCCCACCGACGACATTCGCGGCGCACTCTACGTCGACCCGATGCTCGGCAAGCATTTCGCGGTGCTGGGATCGACCGGTACCGGCAAATCGACTTCGGTCGCCCTCATCCTTCACCGAATCTCGCAGCTTTCCCCCGAGGGTCACATCGTCATGATCGACCCGCACGGCGAATATTCGGCCGCCTTCAAGGGCTGCGGCGAGCTGTTCAACGTCGACAACCTCCAGCTGCCCTACTGGTTGATGAACTTCGAGGAGCATTGCGAAGTCTTCCTGACGACTCATGGCGCCGAGCGTCAGCGCGACGGCGACATCCTCGCCAAGTGCCTGCTGGCCGCCCGAACCAAGGGCAAGGACATGAGCCAGTTTGGCAAGGTCACCGTCGATAGCCCCATCCCGTACCTGCTGACCGACCTCCAGGGGATCATCACCCAGGAGATGGGCAAGCTCGACCGCGCCGGCGACACGCTGCCCTTCCAGCGGCTGAAGACCAAGCTCGAGGAACTTCGCGCCGATCCCCGCTATACCTTCATGTTCTCGGGGATGCTGGTGTCTGATTCGATGGGCAGCTTCCTCGCCCGGCTGTTCCGTCTACCGAGCCAGGGCCGCCCGATCTCGATCGTCGACGTCTCCGGGGTCCCGTCCGAGATCACGTCGGTCGTCGTGTCGGTGCTTGCGCGCATGGTCTTCGACTATGCGATCTGGTCGCGCACCGAGGCCCAGCGTCCGCTGCTGCTGGTCTGCGAGGAAGCCCACCGTTACGTTCCCAAGGACGACGCGGCCGAGAGCGGCCAGGCCGTCCGCAAGATCCTCGAGCGCATCGCCAAGGAAGGCCGCAAATATGGCGTAAGCCTCGGCCTCATCACGCAGCGCCCGTCGGACCTTGCCGAAGGCGTGCTGTCGCAGTGCGGCACGATCCTCTCGATGCGCTTGAACAACGAGCGCGACCAGGCCTGCGTCCGTGCCGCGATGCCCGAAGGCGCGCGCGGCTTCCTCGATGCGATCCCCGCGCTCCGCAACCGCGAGTGCATCGTCTCGGGCGAAGGCGTCGCGATCCCGATCCGGGTGCGCTTCGACGACCTCGAGCCCGAGAAGCGCCCAGCCTCCTCCGACCCGAGCTTCGCCCGCCTGTGGCGCGAGACCGGCGACGAGGAGGGAATCATCAACCGCACCATCAAGCGGTGGAGAGGGCACGGGCGCTGAGCCCCCGCGCCTCGCGGCTCCAACGCATCGTTGCTGCAACCCGCCGCGTCGGCCCGAGGCGCGGCGCTTAAGTTCACTAATGTCACCTAGTCCGTCGCGCTTTTTTGCGACCTTAAGCGCGGACCTCTTTGCTCACTCGACAGCGGGTTTGGAGTGCCGCCATCCGGCGAGCGAAGCAGGCGAGATCCAATTAGGAAAGCAGAATTGCAAACGTCTGCTTTCGACCCATTGCGGACTCTAGCGGAACGGCGGCTAACGACCCATTGCGGACATTCATTCGGCACTGATGCGTAGCGCTGCTAAAGTTTGGGGATGGACAGCTTCTCTTATCTCTCTGTGTTTATCTCGCTCATACTCGGGTTGGGGGTCGCACACCTACTCACTGGAGCAGCGATCCTGATCCGGTCGCGACAGGGTATAAAGATGTGGTGGCCAACTCCCCTGTGGATGGCGGCAACCTTCCTGATTCAAGTCCAAACTTGGTGGGCGATGTTCACGCTGCGAAGCGTCGAACAATGGAGCTTCGCTGCTTTCATGGTCGTGCTTCTCCAACCGGTGGCGATCTTCATGATGGCTGCACTGATTGTGCCGCGCGCAACCACCGGCGACCGCTTGGACCTGCGGGACGACTATTACCGCGAGTATCGTTGGTTCTTTTCAGCGTTGCTCTTCGCGCTCGCCGTTTCACTTACCAAAGATCTCGTCCTGAACGGCCGGTTACCCGAACCGCGGAATCTCGCAGCCCATGGTCTTTTCATCGCGGTTGCGATTGCCGCATTGGCATTTCGATCAGCGAGAGTGCAATTGACTCTCGCCCTTGTCGGTTTGGCGCTTTTCAGTGGCTACATAGCGCTCCTTTTCACGAAGCTCTCCTAGAGTCAGCTTTCCACCCCTTGCGGACGCTAATGACTGCGTTAATTCTCGCAGGATGCTGAGTACGTTTGCGTTTGCTGCGGCAACGGCGGCTGTGACTCCCTGCGCCGGTGTAACCACTGTGGAGGTCAATGCCTGCCTCAGTGCACGATTCACGGAAAGCGATGCCGAACTAAATCGCTATTACGAAAGGGCGGTGGAGCGGGTTCGGAAGGAGAGCGGAAGCAAAACCGCACAAGGCCTGGCGAAGGCCGAGCAGTCATGGATCGCATATCGCGATGCCGAATGCGGCTCGGTCTTTGATTACTGGAGTGAGGGCACAATTCGCGTTTCCATGGAGTTGGATTGCCGCATTCGGCTTACGCGTCTTCGCACCTATGCGATCTGGCGTGACTGGCTGACATATCTGGACAGCACGTCGCCTTTGCTGCCCCGTCCTGAAGTCGAATCCGCGGTGACCAGTCGTTGAGCAGCTGCTCGGTCGATAGCGGGTTAGCCCCGCATTCCGACATTCAGCAGCTGCTGCAGCCGCGCTTTCACGGCGTCCGCGAGGTGCGTATCCGCCACCGGCGCGCTGGTGAACCGCACTGCCAGCGGGTTCACCGGCTGGCCGCCCTGGCGGACTTCGAAATGCAAATGCGGGCCGGTCGATAGCCCGCTCGACCCGACATAGCCGATCAGCTGGCCGGCGCGAACGAAGCTGCCCGGCTGGGCGACGATCTCGCTCATGTGCCCATAAAGGCTGGTGACTCCGCCGCCGTGGGCGATCTCGACCTCGCGGCCGTAGCCTCCGCCCCAGCCCGCGCCGATCACCCGTCCATCGCCCGCCGCCACGATCGGGCTTCCCCAGCCGGCGCCGATGTCGACCCCGGCGTGGAAGCGGGTGAAGTGCAGGATCGGGTGGTAACGGTAGCCGAAATAGGAAGTGATCGGGCCATTGGCGGGCATCATCAGTCCACTGGCCGATTGTGCCGGACGGCTCGCGTCGGCGGGGTTGATCCACTCGCTTCGGCCATCGGCGGCCCAGCGGACCAGCTGCAGCGTGCCCTGACCGACGCGGTCGAGCCCGGCGTAGAGCAGGTCGCGATTGGCCGAGAGCACCATGTCGAAGCTGTCGCCCGGATCGACCGCGCCGACATCGATCTCGGTCGCCAGCGCAGCCAGATATTGCGCGGCGACCTGAGGCGAGGCTCCCGCGGCGCGCAGCGACCAGTAGAGGCCATCGCCGACGCGGCCGCGGATACGCAGCGGAGCAGCGACGACGGTTGTCTGGACCGGCGCGGCGACCGTGGTTGCGACGGGCGCCCGTTTCGGAACGAAATCCACGGACGCGACCGCTCCCGTCGGAGCCATCGGCATTCCGCTGACGCCGCCGCCGGAGATGGGCGCGACGCCGAGTGCGTGCCACTGCTGCTGTTGGTCGAACGGCATCAGTGCCGGTTTCGGGAAGCTCGCCCAGGCAACCCCGCTGCACAGCAGGGCAAACAGGCCCGCCGTCGTCCAGCCCGGCATGGTCCACCCATGATCGAGCGACCGCCGCAACGGGTGCGCGTGGCTTCGGGAGGTCAACACGGGGCCGTGATGCCGATTCAAGGTTAAGACGGGCCTAATTCCTCCCCGGAACGGGGAGGGGAACCATGCGCAGCATGGTGGAGGGGTCGGCGCACCGGAATCGACCCTCCGTCAGTCCTTCGGACTGCCACCTCCCCGTTCCTGGGAGGATTTGGAACCTTGCGCGACGGCAAAACGCTGCCACATTCAACATGATGGCGCGCCGTTCTGACGCTCCGGTCCGAGCGATCCTGGGACCCACCAACACCGGCAAGACCTACTTGGCGATCGAGCGGATGTGCGGTCATTCGTCGGGCGTCATCGGCTTCCCGCTGCGGCTGCTGGCGCGCGAGGTCTATGACCGGGTCGTCGCCATGAAGGGTGAGAAGCAGGTCGCGCTGCTGACCGGCGAGGAGCGGATCGTCCCGCCTGCAGCGCGCTATTTCCTGTGCACGGCCGAATCGATGCCTGTCCCGAGCGGAGCCGAGGGGCCGGTCGGCAACGAAGGCGAGGAAACTCGGGACTTCGCCTTCGCCGCCATCGACGAGGCGCAACTCGGCATCGACCCCGAGCGCGGGCACGTGTTCACCGACCGAATGCTTCGGGCGCGCGGCCGCGAGGAGACGCTGATCCTCGGCTCGGAGACATTGAAGCCGATCGTCCGCGAGCTTCTCCCCGACGCCGAGATCGTCAGCCGCCCGCGCTTCTCGACCTTGCGCTATTCGGGCAGCGTCAAGCTGTCGCGCCTGCCGCCTCGCTCGGCCGTCGTCGCCTTCTCCGCCGAGCAGGTCTACGCGCTCGCCGAGATGCTTCGCCGCTTCAAGGGCGGCGCCGCGGTGGTAATGGGCGCCCTATCGCCTGCCACCCGAAACGCGCAGGTCGCGATGTTCCAGCGCGGCGAGGTCGATTATCTCGTCGCCACCGACGCCATCGGCATGGGCCTCAACATGGACGTCACCCATGTCGCCTTCGCCGGCCTCGAGAAATTCGACGGCCGCCGCGACCGCCGGCTCACCGTTCCGGAGATGGCGCAGATCGCCGGGCGCGCGGGCCGCCACCAGAAGGACGGCACGTTCGGGACCCTCGGCCTCACCGAGGAAAGCGGCGGGTTCAGCGAGGCAGAGATCGAGGCGATCGAAGACCATCGCTTCCGCCCGCTCGACAGCCTTTACTGGCGCAACGCCGACCTGGATTTTTCGGACGTCCGAACGCTCATCCGGAGCCTCGAAACGAAGAGCGACGACTCGATCCTCCGCCCCGCCCCGGAGGCGATCGACCTCGCCGTGCTGAAGCTCGTCGCCGAAGACCCGGCAATCGCGTCGAAGCGCAACGAGCAGGCGCGGCGGCTGTGGGCGGTGTGCGGACTTCCGGACTTCCGCAAGGTCGGGCCGATGCACCACGCGCGCATGGTCCGTCGCCTCTACAGCTACATCGGCGAGGGCGGGCACGTGCCGCACGAATGGTTCGCCGCGGAGGTTGCTCGGCTCGACAATATGAGCGGCGATATCGAGGCGCTGGCCGACCGCCTCGCCGGGGTCCGCAGCTGGGCTTACATCGCGCATCGCTCCGACTGGCTGAAGGAGCCGGCGAAATGGGCCGAGCGCACCCGGGAGGTGGAGGCGCGCCTGTCCGACGCGCTCCATGAGCGGCTCACCCAGCGCTTCGTCGATCGCCGCACGGCCGTGCTGGTTCGCGACATCGGCGCGCGCGGACCGGACGCGCTGCCGGTAACCGTCGCCGCCGACGGCGAGGTCAGTGTCGGGCCCGAGCCGATCGGCCACCTGACCGGCTTCGAGTTCCGGGTCGACCCGTCGGCCAGGCTCGCCGACAAGCGACTCTTGCTCGCGGCCGCCGAACGCCGGCTAGGCGACGAACTCGACCGGCGCGCGAAATCGCTGGGCGAAGCCGAGGACAGCGCGTTCCACCTGGTTACCGAGGACGGAGGTGGCCTCGCCGTTGCCTGGGAGACCCACGTCCTCGCGCGCCTCGCCCCCGGCCGTTCCCTGCTCGAGCCCGCCCTCCGCACCGCGCGAGCCCTCGACCGGCTGTCGGCGCCGACCCGCGCCGCATTGCGCGAGCGGCTCGAGCGCTGGCTGGACGCGCAGGTCGACCGGCACCTGGGGCCGCTGCGCAAGCTCGCAGCGGCGGCTTCCGACCCGGGGAGCCCGCCCGGAGTCCGCGCGCTGGCCGCAATGCTGGCGGACGCCGGCGGCCTGCTCCCCCGCAAGGCCGCCTTGAGCCCGATCGCGCATCTCGAGCAGACCGACCGGCAGGCGCTGCACCGGCTCGGGGTGCGGCTAGGCCCGCTCGACATCTTCCTGCCGCTGCTGCTGAAGCCGGCCGCGCAGCAATGGCGGGGCGCGTTGCTCGCGGTCCGCCAGAGCCAGCCGATGCCGCACCTGCCGAAGCCCGGCGCCGCCACGCTCACTGCCGGTGCCGATCCGCGCGGCGCGGCGCTCGCCTATCGGCGGCTCGGGCCGACATGGATCCGCATCGACCTCGCCGACCGGCTCGCCAGCCATGCGCGCAAGGTGCGTTCGGCTGGGGGCGACGACCCGGTCAACCAGGAGCTGGCGACCTCGATCGGGCTTACTGACGAGGCTGTCGCGCGCCTGATGAACGACATCGGGTTCACCCGCGCCGAAAAATCGTGGAAATGGCGCGGCCGGCGTGGGCCGCCGGCGAACCGGCGCGAGGCCGCGAGCCACGCCTTCGCGGAGTTGGAGAAACTCAGGAAGAAGTGAGGGTCGACCGCTTCCTCTTCTTCATCCGCCTGGTGAAGAGCCGCACCCTCGCGCAAAGCGTGATCGACCAAGGCCACCTCCGGATCGACGGCAAACGCGTCGAGAAGGCGTCCGAGGAAGTCCGCACGGGGAGCGTCGTCGCGCTGCCGCTTCACGACAAGGTGCGGATCATCCGGGTGCTCTCACTGCCCGCACGTCGCGGCCCCGCGGTCGAAGCGCGCTCCTGCTATCGGGAGCTGGGAATTGACGAGGGCGGCGCTCGCTCTTAGCGAACTCACTCAAGAGGGAGCCGAATTCAATGACCTACGTCGTCACCGACGCCTGCATCAAGTGCAAGTACATGGACTGCGTCGAAGTTTGTCCGGTGGACTGCTTCTACGAAGGCGAAGTGATGCTGGTCATCAATCCCAACGAGTGTATCGACTGCGGGGTGTGCGAGCCGGAATGCCCGGCCGAGGCAATCCTTCCGGACACCGAGAGCGGGCTCGAGAAATGGCTCGAGCTCAACACCAACTTCTCCGCCGACTGGCCGAACATCACCCGCAAGAAGGACAGCCCGGCCGACGCCGACGAGCACAAGGGCGAAGAGGGCAAGTACGACAAATATTTCTCCCCCGATCCAGGCTCCGGCGACTAGATCGGGACAGCGCTGGCCGGAGCCGGAACTTTCCGCGCAGCTTGTCCGCTATGGTCTCTCCTGAAATTCCAACGGGGAACCTGATGCATCGATCCGCATGCGTTGCACTTGCCCTCTGCTGCCTGACTTCGCCCGCACTTGCCCAATCGGCGTCCGCCGGGGCCCTCCCCAGTCCCGAGGAGGTAGCCAGCAAGGATACGCTCACCATCGGCGCGGGCGTTGCCTTCATCCCCGAATATGACGGCTCCGACGATTATCGAGTGATCCCCGCCGGAGCGATCCGCGGCAAGCTGCACGGAATCTCGTTCAGCACGCACGGCACCTACCTCTATGTCGACCTCGTTCCGCAATCGGGCAAGTTCGGATTCGACGCGGGACCGATCGCTGGTCTCCGCTTCGACAAGCGGCGCGATACCGACGATGCGGTCGTGAGGCTGATGCTGAAGCGCAAGACGGCGGTGGAGGTGGGCGGCTTCGTCGGCGTGAGCTTCCGCGGACTGACCAACCCCTACGACACCCTCGCCCTCCACGTCGACGTCCTCCACGACATCGGCAATGCCCACAAGTCGACGGTCGTCAGTCCCGCGCTCGATTTTTCGACGCCCCTCTCGCAGCGAACCTACGCCAGCCTCAGCGCCGGCACGGACATCGTGACCAGCAAGTACGCCAATTATTATTTCGGCGTGTCGCCGGCCGACCGCCTCGCGACGGGCAACCAGCTCCCGCTGTTCACACCGGGCGGCGGCATCAAGGACTGGAAGATCAGCCTGCTGCTCAATCAGTCGATTACCGGCAACCTGCTGCACGGGATGTCGATCTTCGGCCTGGGGCAATATTCGCGCCTCGTCGGCGACTTCAAGCGCTCGCCGATCGTTGCCATGCGCGGTAGTCCGAACCAGTTCATCGGCGCCGCCGGGCTAGCCTATACCTGGTAGGGATCAGCGCCGCCTGATCAGCTCGTCGACGATCAGGTCGGCGGCCGCATCGGCGCTCATTTGCGTCGTGTCGATCCGGATCTCCGGCTTCTCGGGCGCCTCGTACGGACTGTCGATGCCGGTGAAATTTTTGAGCTCGCCGGCGCGCGCCTTCGCGTAGAGACCCTTGGCATCGCGCTGCTCCGCCTCGGCCAAGGGCGTGTCGACGAAGACCTCGATGAATTCGCCCTCTGGCAACATCTTGCGGACCATTTCGCGCTCGGCGCGAAATGGCGAGATGAACGCGGTCATCACGATCAGCCCGGCGTCGGCCATCAGCCGGGCGACCTCACCGACGCGGCGGATGTTTTCGATCCGGTCCGCCTCGGTAAAGCCAAGGTCGCGATTGAGGCCGTGGCGAACATTGTCGCCGTCGAGGAGGAAAGTGTGCCGGCCTCGCGCCGCGAGTTTCTCCTCGACGAGGTTGGCGATCGTCGACTTGCCCGCGCCGCTAAGCCCGGTGAACCAAAGCACCGCCGGCCGCTGCCCTTTCAGCGCCGCGTGGGTCTCGCGGCTGACATCGAGATGCTGGCGGTGGATGTTCTGCGCCCGCCTCAGCGCGAAATGCAGCATCCCGCAGGCGACCGTCGCATTGCTGAGCTTGTCGATCAGGATGAA
>DASSIU010000066.1:0-9110 GCA_035691585.1 Sphingomicrobium sp.
CGGCAAGGATTATTCGCCGTCGCAGATCAGTGCCTTCATCCTCCAGAAGATGAAGGAGACCGCCGAGGCCTATCTCGGCGAGACCGTCACCCAGGCGGTGATCACCGTTCCTGCTTACTTCAATGACGCGCAGCGCCAGGCAACCAAGGATGCCGGGCAGATCGCCGGCCTTGAAGTGCTGCGCATCATCAACGAGCCGACCGCTGCCGCGCTCGCCTACGGGCTCGAGAAGGAAGACGGCAAGACAATCGCCGTCTACGACCTCGGGGGCGGCACGTTCGACGTCTCGATCCTCGAGATTGGCGACGGCGTGTTCGAGGTGAAGTCGACCAACGGCGACACCTTCCTCGGCGGCGAGGATTTCGACGCCCGTATCGTCAATTGGCTGGCCGACCAGTTCAAGGCGAAGGAGGGCATCGACCTGCGCACCGATCGGCTCGCGCTCCAGCGGCTGAAGGAAGCGGCCGAGAAGGCGAAGATCGAGCTGTCGTCGGCACAGACGACCGAGATCAACCAGCCGTTCATCACCGCGCGGATGGAAGGCGGAACGACGACCCCGCTGCACCTCGTGGTAACGCTGACCCGCGCCGAGCTCGAGAAGCTCGTCGATGACCTGATCGAGCGGACGATGGAGCCGTGCAAGAAGGCCCTCAAGGACGCCGGCGTCGACGCCAAGGACATCGCCGATGTCGTGCTCGTCGGCGGCATGACCCGCATGCCGCGCGTGCGCGAGCGGGTGAAGGATTTCTTCGGCAAGGAGCCGCACACCGGCGTCAATCCGGACGAAGTCGTCGCCATGGGCGCGGCCATCCAGGCCGGCGTGCTGCAGGGCGACGTCAAGGACGTGCTGCTGCTCGACGTCACTCCGCTATCATTGGGTATCGAGACTCTTGGCGGCGTATTTACCCGGATGATCGATCGCAACACGACCATTCCCACCAAGAAGAGCCAGGTTTTCTCGACCGCCGAGGACAATCAGAACGCGGTCACCATACGGGTCTTCCAGGGCGAACGTGAGATGGCCGCGGATAACAAGATGCTCGGCCAGTTCGACCTGGTCGGAATCCCCCCGGCGCCGCGCGGCGTGCCGCAGATCGAGGTCACGTTCGACATCGACGCCAACGGCATCGTCAACGTGTCGGCCAAGGACAAGGGCACCGGCAAGGAGCAGCAGATCCGCATCCAGGCCTCGGGCGGTCTCAGCGACAACGACATCGAGAAGATGGTCCGCGAAGCCGAGCAGTTCGCCGAAGAGGACAAGAAGCGGCGCGGGGCGGCAGAGGCCAGGAACAATGCCGAAAGCCTCATCCACTCGACCGAGAAGCAGCTCCAGGAGCATGGCGACAAGGTCTCGGCCGATGTGAAGGGCGAGATTGAGAAAGCGCTCGCCGACGCCAAGGCTGCGGTCGAGGGCGGCGATGCTGACGACATGCAGCAGAAGACGGCAGCGCTGACGCAGGCGGCGATGAAGCTCGGCGAGGCAATGTACAAGGCGCAGCAGGCCGAGACCGAGGCCGCGGCCGGGCCCGATGCCGGGACGTCGGGACCTTCGGAGCATCCGGCCGAGGGCCAGGAGGAAGTCGTCGATGCGGAATTCTCCGAGGTCGACGAGGGCGAGAACAAGGGCTGATGATCCGGCGCGGCTCTCAAATGGGGGTCGCGCCGAATCCTGTACAGCGTAGCGGGGAGCATTGATGGTCGAGCAGGACTATTATGAGCTGCTGGGCGTCGTCCGTGGTGCGGACGAGGCTACCATCAAGGCGGCCTACCGCCGCCTTGCCAAGGAACATCATCCCGACCGCCACAACGGTTGCACCGACAAGGAAGCGCAGTTCAAGGCGATCAACGAGGCGTACGACGTCCTCAAGGACCCCCAGAAGCGCGCCGCTTACGATCGCTTCGGCAAGGCGGCGTTCCAGAATGGGGGCGGCGGCGATCCGTTCGCCGAAGCCGGGTTCAACGGTTTCTCGGATATTTTCTCGAGTATCTTCGGCGAGTTCATGGATCCACGCGCGCAGCAGAATGCCGCCCGGGGAGCGGACCTGCGTTACGATCTTGAGCTGAGCCTCGAGGAAGCGTTCACCGGTATCGAGAAGGCAATCACCGTCCAGGCGATGGCGACGTGCGAGCGCTGTCATGGCCGCGGCTGCCTCAGCACCGACAATTGCGCCAGCACCTGCAAGACCTGCGGCGGTATGGGGAAGGTTCGCGCCCAGCAGGGGTTCTTCGTCGTCGAGCGCGGCTGCCCAACCTGTCGCGGCTCCGGCGAGGTGATCACCGACCCCTGCGGCAACTGCCATGGCGAGGGCCGCGCGCTCATTCAGCGCAAGCTCTCGGTGAAAATCCCGGCCGGTGTGGATGAAGGAACCCGCATCCGGGTTGCCGGCGAAGGTGAGGCCGGTGTGCGGGGCGCGGGGAGCGGCGACCTCTATCTATTCGTCCACATGAAGCGGCACCCGATCTACGCGCGCGAGGGCACGACATTGGTTGCCGACTGCCCGGTCAGTTTCACGACAGCCGCCCTGGGGGGCTCAATCAGCTTGCCGGGAATCGACGGCCATTCCGTGGAGATCAGGATTCCCGCCGGCATCCAGTCAGGCGAGCAGCTCCGGCACCGCGGTTCGGGAATGAGCGTCCTCAACGGCCGTGGACGCGGCGACATGGTCGCCCGAATCCTCGTCGAAACGCCGACCAAAATGTCGGCCAAGCAGAAGAAATTGCTCGAGGAATTCCGCGAGACCGAGACGGGCGACGAATGCCCTGCCGCGAAGAGCTTCTTCGCCCGCGCCCGGAATATGTTCGGCGGCTAGGCCGCTTCGCGCAACATCGCCGGCGGTTCGGTTGCGACGAAGCTCGGACGAGCCACCATTCGATTGAGCCAGGCCCTCAGCCCCTTGGTGCCGTCGATCAGTTCCCGGCCCTCCGCACATTCGCCGAACAGGTCAAGCTGGGCCGCAAGCATGATATCGGCGAGGCTCACCTTGTCTCCGGTGAAGTAAGGCTTGTCGCCGAGCAGGCGATCGAGCTCCGCAAAGCAGGTCCGGGCCATTGGCATGGCGTCGGCGATGGCAGCTTCATCCCCGACCACGCCGAGCAGCCTCGGCCCGATAATCCGGTTGAACGCGATCGGCGCGGCCGCCTTGGGGAAGAAATACCATTCGATGATGCCGATCACCTGGTTCATCCGAGCGCGCTCTTTGGCGCTGCCCGGAGTGAGCGGTGGACTGGGAAAGACCTCGTCGAGATAGCGAAGAATCGCCTGCGTCTCGTAAATCGCGAACCCGTCATGCTCAAACGCGGGCACCCGGCCGAACGGATGGCGGGCGATATAGTCGGGCTGCTTGTGCTCGCCGGGCTTGAGCGCATGGAAATGATAGGGAACGTCCTTCTCCTTGAGGACGATTTCGACGCTGCGCAGGAACGGGCTTCCCGGGATTCCGTAAACAGTCGTGCCAGTCATTACATCTCTCCTTTTCGCTGGATTTTGGCTTCGTCGGCAAACAGTTGCAGCAGGGCGGGCCAGCCGCCGGGTCCGCTGACGGTCTCGCGCATTGCTTCGGCCTTTTCGCCCATCCGTTCGAGATCGCGATGCTCGAGGTCGACGCGCGTGCCGCCGCTCTCGGGGGTGAACAGCACCTCGACTTCGGTGACAAGGTCGGGATCGAAGGCGAATTCGGGTGTCAGTTGCCAAATGAGCAGCAGCCGTCCGGGGGGCTCCCACGCCGCAACCTTGCCGATCTCCCGCTCCGAACCATCGACGTAGAGCTCGTACCAGCGGCCGCCTTCCTTGGGTTCGATGACCGGACGGTCAAGATCCACCGGCCCGGTCTTGTGGGTTTGGGGCCACCATCGGCCGATCCCATCGGTGAACACTTCGAACGCGCGGTCCTGTGGCGCGCCGACGAAGATGCTCTTGCGCACCGGGGCTGGACGGATCTGAGTGCTCATTTCTTCTCCTCTTTTGACGCGCGCTCGACCTCGGCCGCGAACGCGGTGAGGGCCGAATCCCAGAACTGGTCGAGCCAGGCGCGCATCGCACCGAGCCCTTTGGGATCGATTTGATAGATGCGCCGCGTGCCTTCCGAGCGGTCGTCCACGAGACCCGCCTCCTTCAGCACCTTCAAATGCTGCGAAACGGCCGGCCGGCTGACCGGCAGACCCCGAGCGATCTCGCCAACCGGCCGAGGTCCGTGGCGCAGCCGCTCGAACACAGCGCGACGCGTCGGATCGGTCAGCGCCGCAAAGACTCGATTCGCGTTAGCCATGACTTACCGTTAGTATCCACTTACGGATGAGTCAACGGCTGAAACGTTCCGCTCTCTCAAGCTTGCGTAGATTTGATTAGCGGTTTGTCGCCTGTTCCATCGCTAGACGCATCGCGAACATTTGCGCGAACAGCTCGGCGGCGGCG
Source organism: Sphingomicrobium sp. (assembly GCA_035691585.1). GTDB lineage: Bacteria > Pseudomonadota > Alphaproteobacteria > Sphingomonadales > Sphingomonadaceae > Sphingomicrobium. Next base: position 4,412 of record DASSIU010000066.1, read on the forward strand.
TGGAGTTCGAAGCTGGGTTCGCGCGGGCTGCGGCTCTCGCAGCAGAATTCGCAAGCACTTCCGGCGACGGTGAACGGCACGTTCAGCATCGCCCGGATGCCCTGCGCCTTCAGCTTCTCGCGCTGCTCGTCGCTTGGTGAGCGAAGCAGGACCGACCGCGCCGAACTCTCCTCCGAATCGCGTGGAAAGATCCCGATTCCGTCTGCTTCCGCGTCAGCGATGATCGTCGGCAAATCGCCGGCCTCATGTGCTGCTGCGAAGGCGCCCCGGCTGCTTTCCGCACGACTATCCCCGCAGTCGAGCGTCACTCGGTCATAACCGGTCAAAGCGCGCATCCGCCTTGCTGCTCCATCGAGAAGTGCCTGCCTGTGACTGCTTGCCAAACCGGAAATGAGCCCGCCGACCGTGCCGAAATATTCGCCGAAGCTGCCGCTGGTGGGAACGGCTTCGAGCATCACCCGGCCGTCGCTCAGCTGGAAGGCGATGTCGACGAGGTCGTGCTCGTCGGTGAGCCGCACTGCATACGCCCTGCCGATCCCGGTCGTTCCGGAAAGCCGTGAAAACAGGTTCCGGAGGTCGTGGAGAGCCTGGGCATGGACGAACCTGCCCAAGGGCTCGTCGATCAGCGTGACGTGCGATTCCCGCAGGAGGTGATGGATGTTTTCGGACGCGCGAAGAACGATCCAGTCGAGCGACAACTCGAGCAGGTAACTTCCTTGCTGGATGCACACGCCTTTTGCCCGCGGATCAGCCGCCATGTCGCGTTCGATTTCGTCGACTGTGTCCATCAGCCCCCCGGGCCGCGTTCCGTCAGGCAGGAATAGCCGCTCAATTGCGCGGTGCACATGAAAATTTGTGCTCTTGCGAAACGGTCAGACCGCCCCGCCGAACACCCGGTCGAAGATCGTATCGACGTGCTTCAGGTGGTAGCCGAGATCGAAAAGGGCTTCGAGCTCCTTTGGCGAGAGGCGCTGCGTCACTTCGGCATCGGCCTTCAGCAGGTCGAGCAGTGACTGCTGGCCGTCCGATTCCCACACCTTCATCGCGTTGCGCTGCACCAGCGCGTAGCTCTCCTCCCGGCTCAAGCCTGCCTGGGTGAGCGCCAGCAGCACGCGCTGCGAGTGAACCAGGCCGCCCATCCGGTCGAGGTTCTTGGCCATCCGCTCGGGGTACACGAGGAGCTTGTCGATCACGCGGGTGAGCCGCGCGAGGGCGAAGTCGAGCGTAATCGTCGCGTCGGGCCCGATGAACCGCTCGACCGAGGAGTGGGAGATGTCCCGCTCATGCCATAGCGCCACGTTTTCGAGCGCCGGTGTCACATAACCGCGCACCATCCGCGCGAGGCCGGTGAGGTTCTCCGTCAGCACCGGGTTGCGCTTGTGCGGCATCGCCGAGCTGCCCTTCTGGCCGGGCGAGAAATATTCCTCGGCCTCGAGCACTTCGGTGCGCTGGAGGTGGCGGACCTCGGTCGCGAGGCGCTCGATCGACGAGGCGATGACTCCAAGCGTCGCGAAGAACATCGCGTGCCGGTCGCGCGGGATGACTTGGGTCGAAACCGGCTCGACACCGAGCCCCAGCTCGGCCGCGACATGCTCCTCCACCGCCGGAGGGACCTGCGCAAAGGTGCCGACCGCGCCGGAAATGGCGCAGGTGGCGACGCCATCGCGCGCGGCGATTAAGCGTTCGCGGTTGCGGGAGAATTCGGCGTGGGCCTGCGCCAGCTTGAGGCCGAACGTGGTGGGCTCCGCGTGGATTCCGTGGCTCCGGCCGATCGTGGGCGTCGTCTTGTGCTCGAACGCACGACGCTTGAGCACGGCGAGCAGCGCGTCGATGTCGCGGATCAGCAGGTCCGCCGCCTGTTTAAGCTGCACCGCAAGCGCGGTGTCGAGCACGTCGGAGCTGGTCATTCCCTGGTGCAGCCAGCGGCGCTCGGGGCCCAGCTTCTCGCCCGCCCACGTCAAAAATGCGATCACGTCATGCTTGGTGATCGCCTCGATCGCGTCGATCGCCCCGATGTCGATCTCGCCGAGTGCATCGCGATCGTAGGCCGCACGGATGTTCGTCGCGTCCTCGGCCGGGATCATCCCGATTTTCCCCATCGCCTCAGCCGCGAACACCTCGATCTGCCACCAGATGCGATAGCGGTTCTCGGCCGACCAGATACCGGTCATTTCGGGGCGGGAGTAGCGGGGGACCATTGGCGGCGCGGCTAGCAGGGATACCGCAGTGGTTCAAACAGGACGTCAGCAAAGGTCACAAACGGCACACTTGTTTGGCTGGTCGCTCCTTCGCCTTCCACGGCAAAGAAGCGTTCGAAGCGGTCGCAAGTGTGACCTTCACGAGAAGGGCCAAGCCCACTCCGCAGCATCGTAGCGCAGTCATTCGCAAGGTTCGAGCACAGTCGACGCGCAGTAGGATAGATGTTTTCGCCAACGTCAGGCGGCGAGTTCCTTCAGCGCAGCTTTCTCCAGGAATTCGGAACGATTGTCGGTGACTGCGTCGATGGCCGCGAGCACGCCCTCATCGATGGTTACATTCACACGCTTCTTTTTGCCCGGCAGCGTGACGCCGATCATTGCAACTGCGATCGACCCTTCATCGAGCTCCGGCGCAGACGGGGCTGGAATGGACTGGCCGTCCTCGATCATTCCCGAGATATGAAGCGCAAGCGCCTCGTGGCCGCCGTGGATCGCCTCCGCCATTGAGTGTCCCGCGCTGACGCATCCGGGCAAATCAGCGAACCAGACGCCAAATGACTTGTCGCCTTTTTCAATCTGGGCGGGAAAATAGCGCCGTTCCATGTACCTACCTCAACTTCACGCCGCTCTGCCGTTCGATGCTTCTTATCGTTCCGATCGGCAGTTCCGCCCTGGGATGAGGAACTGTCACACGGCCAGACCGTCGTGGGTGCTTGAACTGCACGTGACTGCCTTTCTGATCGACCACGAAGAAGCCCGCGACTTTCAACGCCTTGATAACTTCGCGGCTGTTCATTTAATACACACGCGTGTGTATGTCAAGGACAGGCGCATTAGATGAGCCCCATCGCGCGCATGCTGCTGCGACCTTGTGCGCCGACGATAACATGGTCGTGCACCGTCACCTTCATGTGCCGCCCCGCATCCACCAAATCCCGCGTCAATCGGATGTCCTGCTGGCTCGGCGTCGGGTCGCCGCTCGGGTGGTTGTGGACAATGATCAAAGCCGTCGCGCCCAACGCGATCGCTCGGGCGATGACTTCGCGCACATGGACCGAGGCTTCGTCGACGCTGCCCTGCCACAGCGCCTCGTTGGCCAGCAGCATGTTCTTGGCGTTGAGGAACAGGATCCGTACCTCCTCCGTCCGCCGGTGCGCCATGGTCGCGTGGAGATAGTCGCCGAGCGCTTCCCAGCTCGACAGCACAGGCCGGCCCTCGATCCGCGCCTCAAGCAGCCTCAGAGCTGTCGCCTCGGCGATCTTCAGCGCCGCGACCGCGGATTCGCTTAGTCCCTCCCGGCGCAGGGTGTCGGCGCTGGCGCCGAGCAACGGGCCGATTCCGCCAAAATCCTGCAGCAGTCGCTTCGCCAGCGGCTTCGTGTCGACGCGCGGGATGGTCAGCGTCAGCAGATATTCGATCAGCTCATAATCGTGGAAACCGGTCGGCCCGGCCTCCAGCAGCCGCTCGCGAAGGCGAGCGCGATGCCCCGCCCGGCCCGGTTCATTGTTCTTGCTGGTACGCGCGTCCATGCCGCCTCTTGGTGGGCGTGGTCCGAGCGGCCGCCACTTGACCACAGAATTGCGCGGCTTGGCTAGGGGTCATGCCGCTTCTGGAACGGTCGCGGCTGGCATGGGTTAGTGGAAGCCATGGACGAGCGGCGGAGAGACGAGGGGCTCGACCCACCCGCGCGGACGGTCGTCGTGCGGCGGCGCCCGTTCGGCCGCGTCGCGGGGTTCATCGGCCTGGCACTGCTGCTCCTGCTGATCGCCGCAATCGTCGTCGTGTGGATCGATCGGCGCCCGATCGCAGTCCATTATCTGAAGGGGGAATTCGAACGTCGGGGGGTCGCCGCCAGCTATCATCTCGACCGCGTCGGCCTGCGCACCCAGGAGGTCAGCAACCTCGTCATCGGCGATCCGAAGCGTCCCGATCTTGTCGCGCGCTATGCGCATATCGAGACCCGGCTGCATTGGAACGGCAGTTTCGACGTCTATCGCATCGTCGCCCGAGGCGTCCGGCTCCGCGGTCGACTCGTGCATGGCCGGGTGAGCTGGGGCCAGATCGACAAGCTCCTGCCGCCGCCCAGCAACAAGCCCTTTGCACTGCCCAACTTCGTCGTGGACATCGCCGAGAGCAGTATCTCCTTGGCCACTCCGTTCGGGCCGCTGGGCATCGCTGTCGAGGGCACCGGCAAGTTGAGCGGCGGTTTCACCGGTCACGCTGCCATCGTCAGCCCGCGGCTGGTTCCGGGACGGTGCGCCGGAACCAACCTGCACGCCTATCTTGCTGTCGCGGTGACTGCGCGCCGGCCCGGCTTCGAAGGCCCAGTGACGCTGGATCGCTTTTCGTGTCCGGTAAGCCGGTTCGAGGTCGCCAGTCCGCGCTTCGATGCAAAGACGAGCTTCAACGAATCCTTCACCAGCCTGAACGGCAGCGGGCGCATGGCCATCGCGACGCTGGTCGCGGGCGCTAACGGCCTCGCCAACTTCACTGGCGACATC
>DASSIU010000067.1:0-19191 GCA_035691585.1 Sphingomicrobium sp.
TTGGCAACGCACACCAGGAGCAGCGGCGGGTCCAGCGACAGCGACGTCAAGCTGTTGACGGTCAACCCCGCCGGAGCGCCGTCCGGGCCCAGGCAGGTCACAACGGTCACGCCGGTGGCAAAGCAGCCCAGCGCGTCGCGCAGAGTGCGCGGATCGTGTCCGCTGCGATACTCGCTCCTGGTCGGCTGGTCGGCCATCGCGCGCCTTGTACCCCGGCAAGGGCCCGGGTCCATGCTAAAGACTCAGCAACCTCTCGGGAGTCAGTGCCAGCACTTCCTCGATCGTCTGCTGGAGCGAGCGCGAAACGAGGTAGCGCGGCTGGAACGCGTCATGCCGATAAGGCGTGTTGACCGCTCGCCGCACGGAGAAGGGCAGCCGCTCGACACTCTCGCTTTCCAGGCTGAAATGCGATTCCCCGAAGCTGGAGGCGAGGCCTGCGCCCAGGATCTTGAGCTCGCCATGCTCCTTCGCGAGCCCGAACTCCACGCTATGCCAATAGAGGCGCGCCGCGCGGTTGCCTTCGCCGGCGGCGATCGCTTCACTTCCAAGGCGGCCGATATGCTGCGCCATCTCGGCATAATCGTGGTGAGCGAGCATCGGGATATGGCCGAACATGTCGTGGAAGCAGTCGGGCGCTTCGAGATAATCGAGCTGTTCGCGGGTCCGGATGAAATTGCCGACCGGAAACACCCGTTCCGCAAGCATCGCGAAGAAGATCTCGTCAGGAACCAGCCCGGGGACCGCGACCGTCCGCCACCCCGTTCGGGGCTCGAGGATGGCGTTCAGCCCCTCGACGTCCGGGACGCCGGGATGGGACAGCCTCAACAGGTCGATGCCGTCGAAAAAGGGCGAGACGACCCGCGAGCCGAGCAGCTCGACCTGCCTCGCGAAGAGCAAGTCCCAGACCGCATGGTCCTCGGCAGTGAACGAATCCCAGCATTGCGGGACCACATAATCCTGCCAGCGTCGGAGCGGCTGGTCGGTGGTGATCGTGTCCTGAAGCATTTTGGGTTCCTTCGGCTTGGGGCAACAAAAAACCCGCCGAGCTTGGCGCTGGCGGGTTGGAGGCTGTCGAACTGTCGCTTTAGGCGCGCGTCAGCTCGTTCCAGCCTCCCGAACGTAATAATAGCTCACCGGCGCGGCCGCGGCGGTGCTGGAGCGAGCAACAAGGGCGAACGAAGGGATCATCGCGGGCGTCTTATTCCAGTTCCTTGCTGAACGATCAATGGCTTCGTTCGCTCCATCCTTAGAGATGGTTCGAGACGTTGCTGTACATCGTGTTCATCTTGTTCCCGAGATTGTTGAAGGCGCCGACCGCGGCGATCGCGATCAGCGACGCCACCAGTGCATATTCGATCGCCGCGGCGCCGGCCTCCGATCGAACAAGCTTCATTAACCCAAGCATAGCCCACTCCCCTGGTTAACGTGAGCGGGCCCCGGGCCCGCCGGCTGCGGGCATTCTTGGATCGCGAAACTGCCAATCAATTGCGGAGCGTAGTTAAGCGAATCGCCGCCACGTCGCTTCAAAATCCGGCTAACCGACTGAGGTGTCAGCATTTCACCTCGGCACGATTCGGCGGTTCGAATATGGTCGCGGTTCGATCAGGAAGATCCAGGGGAGGGTTGGATGTTCGATCAGACCATGAGCGGGACCTTGCGCAACCTGGCCATTGGCCTGGTGCTGACGGCGGCGGTTGTCGGCGCCGGATTCGCGCTCGCCTTCTCCTAAGACGCTTTAGTCCGCAGCGTTGGCGAGGCGGTTGATCGCCTCGGCGAGACTTTCGTCGCGTTCGGTTATTCCGCCCGCGTCGTGGCTGGTCAGTCGGAAATCGACCCGATTCCACACGTTCGTGAACTCGGGATGATGGTCGACCTTCTCGGCGTGTAACGCGACGCGGGCAAGGAAGCCGAACGCCTCGCTGAAATCGGTGAACTTGAAGGTGCGGACCAGCGCCTTGCCGCCTTCCTCGATCGTCCAGCCGTCGGGAACATTCATCTCGATCCTCCTGTCATGCCGATGCCGGCATCGCTTAGGCGCGACGAGTGGCCGCTTCCAGAACGCAGAACGCCGAGGTCACCGGAACCTTGTGAGCGTTCGCGCGGCTTGAAATGCAACCTTGCCGGGAGCAGTTGGGCCGCAAAGGAGAAGTGCATGGCCACGCAAGTCGCCGACCAGACCGGCACGAGCAAGGGGCCATTGGGCCTCGACAACCCGATGGGCACCGACGGCTTTGAGTTCGTCGAATATACCGCGCCGGACATCGAGCTGCTGCGCTCATTGTTCACTCGAATGGGCTTTCCCGAGGTTGCCCGGCACAAGAGCAAGAACGTCACGCTCCACAAGCAGGCCGACTGCAACTTCATCATCAACGCCGAGCCCGGCTCTTATGCGGAGCAATATGCCAGGGACCACGGGCCCAGCGCTTGCGCGATGGCGTTTCGGGTCAAGGACGCGAAGGCCGCCCACGATCGGGCGGTCAAGCTCGGCGCGACCAGCGTCGAAGTGAACAAGGGCGACGGCGAGCTCGACATCCCGGCGATCGAGGGGATCGGCGGCTCGCGGCTTTTCTTCGTCGACCGCTATGGCGATGCGGGCTCGATCTACGAGGTCGACTTCGACTTCCGTCCAGACTGGCGCGAGCGCATGGCGGCGGCAGATTCGAAGCTGACCTACATCGACCATTTGACGCACAACGTGAACCGCGGCCGCATGAGCGTCTGGGCCGACTTCTACGAGCGCCTCTTCAATTTCCGCGAGATCCGTTACTTCGACATCGAGGGGAAGCAGACGGGCCTCTTCTCCAAGGCGATGACCTCTCCTTGCGGCAAGATCCGGATTCCCCTCAACGAGAGCCAGGACGACAAGAGCCAGATCGAGGAGTTCCTGCGCGAATACAAAGGCGAAGGCATCCAGCACATCGCGCTCGGCACCTCGGACATTTACCAGGCGGTCGACATCATCCGCGCTCGCGGCATTCCGTTCCAGGACACGCCCGACACTTATTACGAGCTGCTCCCCGAGCGCATTCAGGGTCACCAGGAAAGCATTCCCGAGCTCGAGAAACGCCGAATCCTGATGGACGGCGCACCGACCGAGGGGCAGGGCCTGCTGCTGCAGATCTTCACCCAGAACGTGATCGGCCCGATCTTCTTCGAGATCATTCAGCGCAAGGGCAACGAAGGCTTCGGCGAGGGCAATTTCAAGGCGCTGTTCGAGAGCATCGAGCTCGACCAGATGCGGCGAGGGGTTCTGTAAGGACTCCGATTGAACCGTTCGTCTCGAGCGCAGTCGAGGGACGTATCTCGACTTGGCTCGATACGAACGGGATTAGGATAGAATGACCGAAGCCTTCATCTGCGATTACATCCGCACACCGATTGGCCGTTACGGCGGCGCGCTCGCCCATGTCCGGGCGGACGACCTCGCGGCCATCCCGATCAAGGCGCTGATCGATCGCAATCCCAAGGTCGACTGGTCTGAGCTCGACGATGTAATCCTCGGCTGCGCCAACCAGGCGGGCGAGGACAATCGCAACCTCGCGCGCATGGCGGGGCTGCTCGCCGGCCTTCCCGACAGCTCCGGTGGAGTCACCCTCAATCGCCTCTGCGGCTCGGGCCTCGATGCCGTGGCAATGGCGGCACGGGCGATCCGTGGCGGCGAATCCGAGATGATCATTGCCGGGGGCAGTGAAAGCATGAGCCGTGCGCCCTTCGTCATGGCCAAGGCGACCAGCGCTTTCGATCGCAACGCGGAGATGTACGACACCACCATCGGCTGGCGCTTCGTCAATCCCAAGATGAAGTTGGCCTATGGCGACGACACCATGCCGAGCACCGGCGAGAATGTCGCGCAGGAGTTTCAAATCTCCAGGGAGGACCAGGACGCATTCGCGCTGAGGAGCCAGCAGAAGGCGGCGGCGGCGCAGGCGAATGGCCGCCTCGACGCCGAGATCGTCGCGGTGGAAATCCCGCAGCGGAAGGGTGAGCCGCTTGTCGTCGACAAGGACGAGCACCCCCGTGTCACCAGCCTCGAAGCACTGGCCAGGCTGAAGCCGATCGTCCGGCCCGGCGGAACGGTGACAGCCGGGAACGCCTCGGGCGTCAATGATGGCGCAGCAGCGATCATCATCGCTTCGGAGGATGCGGTGAAGCGCAATGGCCTCACGCCACGCGCTCGCGTGCTCGGTGCGGCGGTCGCGGGCGTTCCGCCGCGGATCATGGGCATCGGTCCCGCACCGGCGAGCGAGAAGCTGATGAAGCGCCTGGGGCTCAAGATCGCCGACTTCGAGGTGATCGAGCTGAACGAAGCCTTCGCCGCCCAGGGCCTCGCGGTGCTTCGCCAGCTTGGCTTGCCCGACGACGATCTGCGCGTGAACCCCAACGGCGGGGCGATCGCGCTCGGCCATCCCCTCGGGATGTCGGGCGCTCGGCTCGCGCTCACCGCCACCGAGGAGCTTCAGCGAAACGGCGGCAGGCTTGCGCTTGCGACCATGTGTATCGGCGTCGGCCAGGGCATCGCGCTCGCGCTCGAACGCGTGTAAGATCCGAGCCATGGTTGAGGTGGCCGAAAAGCCGAGAATCGACGAGGCGGCGATCATGGCCGTGCTCGAAACCGTGCCCGATCCGGAAATCCCGGTGCTCACCATCACGGACCTTGGAATCGTCCGCGGCATCGCCCACGATCCGCCCCGAGTGCTGATCAGCCCGACCTATACCGGCTGCCCGGCCACGGTCGCCATCGAGGCGATGATCCGCGAGGCGCTCGACTCGGCGGGCTTCAGGGATGTCCACATCGAGCGCGTATTGTTTCCGCCGTGGACGACCGACTGGATCAGCCAGCGCGGACGCGAACGGCTGCATGCCTATGGGATTGCGCCGCCGAGCCCGTTAGCGAGCGCCAAATGCCCGCAGTGCGGCTCGTCGGATACGGTCGAGATCAGTCGCTTCGGAGCGACACCGTGCAAGGCGCAGTGGCGCTGCAACGCCTGCCTTGAGCCGTTCGAACGCTTCAAGTGCCATTAGAATCCCTTCCCCTTGATGGGCAGGGGGTAGGGGCGGGGTGATTGTCGGCGTCGAGCTCCGAGTCCACAGTTACCCCCACCCGACCCTCCCCCATCAAGGGGGACGGCTTGCCGCTCACCATTCCGCGAAGCTGCCGTCCCTGGTTCGGAAGATCGGGTTGCGCCAGCGATGCCGATCCTTGTCGGCTTCGCGCACCGCGGCTTCGTCGATGTCGATGCCGAGACCTGGCCCTTCCGGTACCGGCAAGAAGCCGTCGATTGGAGTGAGCGCTTCCTTGTTGGTGCAGAAGTTCAAAAGATCGTGGCCCCCGACGTTGTAGTGGATGCCAAGGCTGATTTCCTGGATCGCATGGTTGGGCGTGCAGGCCGCGATCTGCAGGCAGGCGCCGAGCGCGAGCGGCCCCAGCGGGCAGTGCGGCGCCACGGCCACGTCATAGGCCTCGGCCATCGCCGCGATTTTGCGCACCTCCAGTATCCCGCCGGCGTGACTGAGGTCCGGCTGGATGATGTCGACCGCGCCCTGCTCGAAAAATGGCCTGAACTCCCAGCGGCTGTAGAGCCGCTCGCCGAGCGCAATCGGCGTCGTGGTATGGGCTGCGATCTCGGGAAGCGCGTTCATGTTCTCGGACAGCAGCGGCTCCTCGATGAACAGCAGGCCGAGCGGTTCGAGGATCTTCGCCAGCTGCTTCGCCACGGGCCGGTGGACTCGGCCATGGAAGTCGAGGCCGACCTCCACGCCTTGCTCTTGCGCGGCCTCGACCCGCTTCACGACGTCGTCGAACTGCCTGTTGGTGCTGATCCAGTCGAGCTCCGCGGTTGCGTTCATCTTGACCGCGGTGAAGCCCTGTGCCCGGCGGGCGCTTGCCGCTTCGGCGATCTCGTGGGGCCGGTCGCCGCCGATCCAGGCGTAGGAACGCACCTTGTCGCGCAGCTTGCCGCCGAGCATCTGCCACGCCGGCAGCCCGACCGCTCGTCCCTTGAGGTCCCACAGCGCCTGTTCGAGTCCCGAGAGCGCGGACATGATTACCGGGCCGCCGCGATAAAAACCGCCGCGATAACCGACCTGCCAGATATCCTCGATGGCGAACGGATCAGCACCGATGAAGCGGTCGCGATAGGCCTCGAAGGCCCCCTCGACCGCCTCCGCCCATCCCTCGAGGCTCGATTCGCCCCAGCCAACGGCCCCGTCCTCGCTCTCGACGCGGACGAAGAGCCAGCGCGGCGGGACCAGGAAGGTCTCGATCTTGCCGATTTTGCGCGTGCTCACACTTCGGCTTTCTTCGCCTGGGTGCCGCTTCCGCTTAAATTGCGGCCCGCCGCATCGTCATCTTCATCGTCGCCGAAGTCGCCGATCTTCTTGATCGGGACGGTGAGGCACACGCTTTGCGCGGGCAAGACATTGCGCCAGTCGGCGATGAGCTGCTTGTAGGCCTTGCCGACGTTTCGGATCTTGCGGTCGAGGTCGAACAGTCCCAGCGGGTTGACGTTGCCGTTCTGCTCGCGAAGCGCGGTGTCCCAGTCGACCTGGTCGGTCAGGCTGTACCAGGTGAAGCCGACGGTCGGGATGCCTACGTTCCTCAGGCGAAGGACGTTGGCCCATTCCTTCCACAGCCATTTGACCGCCTCGTCGCCGTGCTGGCCTTCCCACAGGTTCGTCTCGGTGTGCATCACGGGCAGCCGGTAGCGATTGTAATATTGCCGGGTGATCTCGCAGTAGCCGAAGGTCTCTCCGGCGGCGACGGTGTGGCCGTCCGCGAACACGCGGTGCTCGTTCAGCTGGTAATAGTCGTTGCCGAGGATGCAGTGCTGTTTCAGCCGATGCTCGAGGAACCAGCTATATTCCTCCCGGGTCATGCCGTTGTCGAGAAGATACTGGTACATCCCGCTGTCCACTCGGCGACCGTAATTGAGGTCGAGAGACAGGAAGCGCATCTGGTTGAGGACTTCGGCGCGACCAATCGCAGCCGGTGAATCCGCGTGGTAATATTCCGAGGACTCCGACTGGATGAAGATCGCGTCGTGGCGGCGCTTCAGGATCTCGATCATTGCCATGACATTGGCCCTGACGAGGTGCTTCAGCGCAGTGATGAACGAGCGATCGTCCTTCTTCTGCTCGTTCCACCACCCATATTTGGCCGAGAAGACCGCGCAGATGAACATCTCGTTGATCGGCGTGTAGAGCTGAACCCAGGGGAATCGCTCGGCGAATTCTCCGGCATAGGCCGCGAACAGGCGCGGGAAATCCGGGTTCTGGAAATTGCCGAGCCAGTCCGGGACGCCGAAGTGGCATAAATCCACGATCGGCGTGATGTCGCGCTTCTTCAATTCGGCGAAGGTGAGGTCGGCGAATTCCCAGTCGAACTTGTTGGGACCAAGATAGGTCTTGTAGATCGCCGGTCCGTAACGGAGGTAATTGATCCCGACCTCCTGGACGCAGTCGAAATCCTCGCGCCAGCGCTCATAGTGGCCGCAGACCTCCATCTCGTCGATGCGGGTCTTGCCGTGGTTGATCGTCGGGATGCTGTTTTCGATCCCGGTCGCGAACATGAAGTTGGCGATCGCTCAATCTCCTTGGGCGTGTCCTCGGCCGATTTCACTCCGGTCCGCGCCGCCTCCAGCGCATAGCTTCGTGGCAGAAAAGAGGAAACCTCGGGGGCGCAGTCGCGTTCGCGAGTTTTCCGCTATGGGTCAAAAAGCATGCACTGGGCTGAAGGTTTCATCGCGGTCGACTGGGGTACGACCAATCGCCGTGCCTACCGCATGGATACTTCCGGCAAGTGCACCGCCGAGTTCGAAGATGACAAGGGCATCCTGTCGGTGCCGAAGGACGGTTTCCCAGCCGCCATCGCCGACATTCGCAACCGCCTCGGCGATCATCCGCTGCTTCTGGCGGGGATGATTGGCTCGAACCGCGGCTGGAAGGAAGCTGCCTACGTCCCGTGCCCCGCGGGAATAGACGATCTTGCCAAGGGGCTGTTGTGGGCGGGGAGCCGCGAAGCAATCATTCCCGGCGTCTCCTACCTTCGCAACGGCCGAGCCGACGTGATGCGCGGCGAAGAAATTCAGCTGCTTGGCGCCGTGGCAGCGCACCTGGTCGATCCGACCGGCCTGGTCTGCCACCCCGGCACCCATAACAAATGGGTTACGCTGAGGCATGGGCAAATTAGCGAATTTCAAACGGTGATGACCGGCGAGATCTTCAACTTACTGAAGGAATACAGCATTCTCTCCGATCTGCTGCAGGGCGAGGTCGAGGCCAATGGGGCATTCAAGCAGGCGGCCGCGGACGCCATCGGCGAGGCGGCGCTCACGTCGGAGCTGTTTTCGGTGCGTGCGCGAGTGCTGCTGGGGCAGTCAAAAAAAGAGGATGCGGCCGCTTACACCAGCGGGCTGCTGATCGGCACTGATGTGCGCATTGGTCTGTCGATCCCGACCGCGGCCCAGATTTCGGTGATCGGTCGGCCGGAGCTGACGAAGCTGTACGCAGCCGCCATCGGACAGGCACAGAGGGATTCGGTGGAGGTCGATGGCGAGAAGTGCTTCCTCGCCGGGGCCCAGGAAATCGCGAAGAGGATCTGACGTGAGCGCGAAGGAGCTGTTCCACCATTACCTGGACGAGTGCCCGCTCGTGGCGATCGTCCGTGGCGTGACCCCGGACCAAGTCGAATCGATTGGACAGGCGATCTTCGAAGGAGGAATCCGGATCATCGAGGTGCCCCTCAACTCGCCCGAGCCGCTCAAGAGCATCGAGCTGCTGGCGAAGAAGTTCGGCGACCAGGCGCTGGTGGGCGCGGGCACCGTGCTTGATCCCACCGATGTTGGCAGGGTCTGGGACGCCGGCGGCCGGATCATCGTCTCGCCCGACACGAACATCCATGTGATTGCCGCCACAGCGGCGATCGATTTGGTTTCGAGCCCCGGTTATTTCTCACCCTCGGAAGCGTTCGCCGCGATCAAGGCGGGGGCGACGACACTCAAACTGTTTCCCGCGGAAGCGGCAAGCCCGGCCGTGCTGAAGGCGCAGCTCGCTGTGCTTCCCAAGGATATGCCGGTGATGGCGGTTGGCGGCATCAAGCCCGACAATATGGCGCCCTGGCTTGCCGCGGGCGCGGTCGGGTTCGGTTTGGGGGGCGGCCTTTACCGAGCGGGTCAATCGCCTGAGGAGACTCTGGAGAAAGCCCGCGCCTATGTCGCGGCGCTCAGCCGATGACCCCGATCAAGATTGCCATCATCGGTTACGGCAAGATCGCCCAGGATCAGCATGTTCCGGCAATTCGCGGTAACGACCGGTTCGAGCTGGTCGCCACCTCAAGCCGATCGGGCCAGGGCGTGGAGCGGACCTTCACCGACTGGCGCGAGCTGATCCGCAGCGTCGAGGGACTGCAGGCGGTTGCGATCACCACGCCGCCGGCGCCGCGGTTCGAGATCGCCCGCGAGTGCGCGGGCGCGGGACTCCACTGCCTGCTCGAAAAGCCGCCAACTGCCGGCCTTGCCGAAATCGCCGAACTGGACTGCTTCGCCCGGGCGCAACAGGTGACGCTCTTTACGACCTGGCACGCGCAGCATCATTCCACCGTGAAGGACGCCGCCAAGGCACTCGCCGGCAAGCGCATCAAGTCGATGGAGATCCTCTGGCACGAGGATGTGTACAAATGGCACCCGGGCCAGCGTTGGATCTGGGAGCCGGGCGGCTTTGGCGTATTCGATCCGGGCATCAACGCGCTTTCGATCGCCACGCGCGTCTTTCCGGGCGCCCTATTCGTGCAATCGGCAGAGTTCGAGGTGCCTCAGAATGCCCAGACTCCGATTGCGGCCGACATCCTGTTCTCCAGCCCCCAGGCCGACGGGCGGCTGCATGCGAGCCTCGACTGGCGCCGGAGCGAGGGCGAGGAGTGGACGATCGCCTTCGAGACGAGTGACGGAATGAGTGTCCGGCTGGAGAACGGGGGCGCAGTCCTGGTCCTTGATGGCGGTCAGCCGCAGGCGGACACGGGCCCCGGCGAGTATCCGGATATCTACCGCACCTTCGTCGATCTCATCGACGAGCGCCGAAGCCTGGTCGACGTGGCGCCGTTCCGGCTGGTGGCCGATTCGCTGCTGGTCGCGCGCTCAAGGAGCGTCGAGCCAGTCCACGGCTGATGGAGCGGATTGAGCGGCGGCGCATTGTTCGCGCAGAGGCCGGTCTATCCGCGTAAGGACACATCAGTGCCGGCCCGCAGGAAAAGAGCCGTGCCAGAAACCGACGAACTGATCCGCTCCGATGAGGCCTTCGCCGAGAACCGGCTGCTATCCACATTCTCGCAAGACGCGCGGGGGCTGATCGAACCCTATGGCGAAATGGTCGATCTCCGGTCGGGCGAACTGGTGCTGACCCGCGGGGAGTGGGTCCGATCAAGCCTGTTCCCGCTGGGGCCGACGGTAGTGTCACTCACGGTCGAGCTTAGCGGCGGTCGCGCTGCCGAAGTTGCGTCGATCGGGCGCGAAGGCGCGGTGGGCGGAATCGTCAGCTGCGGCCACGCGCCGGCCTTTGCGCGCGCCGAGGTCCTGGTGCCTGGTTTGGGCTTCAAGGTGCCGATGGACACCCTCGAGGCGGCCAAAAAGCGCTCGCCGTTCATAGCCAATCTGATCTGTCGCTTCTCGGACTTCCTGCTCGCGGACGTGATGCAGTCGGTCGCCTGCAACGCCTTCCACTCGATCCCTGAGCGGGCCGCCCGCTGGTTGCTCAACGCCCAGGACCGCGCTGGCGACCGGATCGAGCTGACCCAGGAAACGCTGGCAAGACTGCTCGGCGTTCAACGTACGACGATCAACGCGGTCGTTCAGGAGTTTTCGGAGGCGGGCCTCATCGCGACCGGCCGGGGCTGGATCCGGGTGCTCGACCGCGCGGGACTGAAGCGCCGTGCATGCGAATGCTACCAGCGAATCGAGGATCATTTCGAAGCCGTGATCGGCACGACGGGGCACGGAAGCTAACCGATGAACCTCCAGTTCAGGGTTTCGCCGGCGTGGAATGGAACGATGTCTTCGATCTGCTCGGGCACGAAGTGCTCCGCCCCTTCGAGCGTCACGAGGCCTTCATTTAGAGGAAGTCCATAGAAGCGCGCGCCGTTCTCCGACGCGAACGCCTCGAACTTATCCAAGGCGTTTTCCGCCGCGAACACCCCCGCATAGCTCTCAAGCGCGTAGGGCGCGTTGAAAATGCCCGCACAGCCGCAAGCGCTTTCTTTCGCTTCGCGTGCATGTGGTGCGCTGTCGGTGCCGAGGAAGAATTTCGGCGATCCCGAGGTGGCGGCCCTTCGCACTGCCATGCGATGCCTGTCGCGCTTCGCCACGGGCAGGCAGTAGGCATGAGGCCGAAGGCCGCCCGCGAAGATCGCGTTGCGGTTGAGGATCAGGTGCTGCGGCGTGACGGTCGCCCCGATGTTCGCACCGGCGCTCTCCACAAACTGCACCGCTTCTGAGGTCGTAATGTGCTCGAACACGATCTTGAGCGTCGGGAAATCCTTGGTCAGCGGCGACAACACGCGGTCGATGAACGCGGCCTCACGGTCGAACACGTCGATGTCGGGATCGGTGACTTCGCCGTGGACGCACAGCACCATGCCGATCTGCTCCATCCGTTCGAGCGCCGGGTAGATGTTGCGGAGGTCGGTCACGCCACTCGCGCTGTTGGTTGTCGCCCCCGCCGGATAGAGCTTCGCTGCGATCCACACGCCCTGCTCGAACCCGAGGCTGATCTCGTCGGGACTGGAGTTGTCCGTGAGATAGCAGGTCATCAGCGGCGTGAAGCCGGGTCCGGTGGCCGCAAGGATGCGCTCTCGGTAGTCGCTCGCGGCTTGCACCGTGGTCACGGGAGGGAGCAGGTTGGGCATCACGATCGCCCGCGCGAATTGGCGCGCCGTATAGGGAGCAACCTTCCGCAGCATCTCGCCGTCACGCAGATGCACGTGCCAATCGTCGGGCTTTCGGATGGTCAGCGTTTGCGTAGCCACTTGCCGCTCCCTAACTGAGACCCATGGCCGCTACCACCCTGACGGATCGCGCCGTGGTTCGCTTGTCCGGCGAGGACGTGCGCGGCTTTGTCCAGGGACTTGTCACCAGCGATGTGGCCGGACCGTTGCCGGTCTGGGCAGGCCTGCTGACGCCACAGGGCAAGTGCCTGTTCGATTTCATCGTGTGGGAAGACGGCGACGATCCTTCGACAAGCTCAGGACAGGCTCTGCTGCTCGATTGTGAGGCCGCGGCCGCGGACGATCTGATCAAGCGGCTGACAATCTATCGGCTGCGTCGTCCCATCCGCATCGAGCGGGAGCCGGCGTTAGCCGTTCACTGGTCGATAGATACTGGAGAGCCGCCCGATCCTCGGCTTCCCGAACTCGGCAACCGCTGGCTTGGACCGGCGGACGAGCCGGCGTCCGGCTGGCTCGAGCACCGGCTGCGCCTCGGCGTGTGCGAAGGCGGTGCCGAGCTCGGCGACATCCTCTGGCTCGAATGCAATGCAGCGGAGCTGAACGGTGTCAGCTTCACCAAAGGGTGCTTCGTTGGCCAGGAGAATACGGCCCGGATGAATTGGCGGCAGAAGGTCAATCGGCGCCTGTTTGTTACCCAGGGAGGCGGAGGCGAGCGAGCGCGGATCGCGTATCCCGAGATTGGCTTGTCCGTCATTCACGCGCGCGTCGATGCGATCCCCGACAACGCGATCATTCCCGACTGGCTGAAGGCGTCGCTCGCTCAGCCGAGCACGGCGTAAGCACGCACAGGGAACGTCCCCATGCCGTGCACCTTCGGCGGCACGGCGGAGAAGTGGAATCCCTCGTCGGGGAGGCTGCCAAGCCCCGTCATGTGCTCGCAGATCGGAATGTCGGCGGCGAGCAGCCTTGTATGCACCGGTCGCGCGCGCACCCGGGTGTCGTCGATATTGTTGCTGTCGATCCCGACTAGTGTCGCGCCGTTCCCGATCAGCCAATCCGCAGCAGCGCCGGTCAGGAAGCTGTGTTCCATTCCATAGCGCTCGGTTCGCCAGTGCCGGTCCCAGCCGGTGTGGATCAGGACCGCCTTGCCGCGTACGTCGAGCCCCTCCAAGTGCGAGGCATCGGTCGCAAGCTCGTTCTCCCACGGCCGCCGCACCACTATGCCAGACAGGTCGGCAAGCGACGACAGCGGCAGGTCGGCGAGATCGATTCCATCAACGTAACGGTGGAACGGCGAATCGAGGTAGGTCCCGGTGTTGGCGACCATGTCGATCCGGCCGATCTGGAAGCTCGACCCGTCGTCATAGTTCGCGGCGGAGCCCTGGCGGGTCCAGAAATCGCAAATGTGCGGCGGCGGCAACCCGGGATAGGTGGTCATGCCATGCTCGATCACATGGCTGAGGTCGACGATTTTCTTTTCTTCAAGATGCGCCATGACGCGATCGCTCCGATCAGTAGCCATAGCACGTTGAGCGAAGCGCTCGGCAAGGCTCGATGCCACCAGCCGTTGATCACGAACCCGGCGGCTCCGACGACGTTCATGCCCTGGTACACGAGGGACTGGCCGGTGAGCTTGCCCGCCGAGAGCAGCAAGTAGGCTAGTAGGATCAGTAACGCGCCAGTCCAGCCGGCCACCTCAACTGCGATCCCGATCGGCGTCACGCGGCGGCGAGCTTCCGAAGCACATACTGGAGGATGCCGCCCGAGCGGAAATATTCGAGCTCGTTGAACGTATCGATTCGGCAGCGGGCGATGAAGCTGAGCTCCTCGCCACTGTCGCGCGTGACCTTCACCTCGACGTCCTGCCGCGGCTGAAGGTCGGCGATGCCGTCAATGGTGTATTTCTCGGCGCCAGTGAGTCCAAAGGTCGCGGCGTTCTCGCCATCGCGGAACTGCAGCGGCAGGACGCCCATGCCGACCAGGTTCGAGCGGTGGATTCGCTCGAAGCTTTCGGCGATCACTGCTCGGACGCCGAGCAGCACAGTGCCCTTCGCCGCCCAGTCGCGCGAGCTGCCGGTGCCATATTCCTTGCCGGCGATGACCACGAGCGGCCGGTCGTCATTCTTGTAGAGCATCGCCGCGTCGTAGATGGGCATGATCTCGCCGGTCGGAGCGTATTTGGTGAACCCGCCCTCGACGTTGTCGAGCATGCGGTTGCGGATGCGGATGTTCGCGAAGGTGCCGCGCATCATCACTTCATGGTTGCCGCGCCTCGAGCCGTAACTGTTGAACTCGCCACGGCTGACCTGGTGCTCGAGGAGGTAGCGGCCGGCCGGGCTGTCCGGCTTGATCGCCCCGGCGGGCGAGATGTGGTCAGTGGTGATTGAATCGCCGAAGATCGCCAGCGGACGCGCACCGTCGATATCCATCGGCGCTGCAGCCTTCATCGTCATCCCGATGAAATAGGGCGGGTTCTGGATGTAGGTCGATCCCGCCGGCCACCCGTACGTCTCGCCGCTCTTCACTTCGATCTGTTGCCAGCGCTCGTCCCCGCGATAAACGTCGGCGTAGCGACGGCGGAACATCTCCGAATGGACGTGAGCGTCGATCAGAGTGCGGATTTCCTCGTTCGAAGGCCAGATATCCTTGAGGTAAACCGGCTCCCCGTTCGACGCAGTGCCGAGCGGCTCATTGACCATGTCTGAGCGGACCGTGCCCTTAAGCGCGTAAGCCACGACCAGAGGCGGCGAGGCAAGGTAGTTCGCGCGACAATCCGGCGACACACGGCCTTCGAAGTTGCGGTTACCCGAAAGCACGCTGACCGCGACCAGGTCATTATCGTTGATCGCCTTGCTGATCGGCTCGGGCAAGGGCCCAGAATTGCCGATGCACGTGGTGCAGCCATAGCCGACGAGGTCAAAGCCTAGCGCGTCGAGGTCTTCGCTGAGGCCGCTCTCGTTCAGATAGTCAGTGACGACCTGGCTGCCGGGAGCGAGGCTAGTCTTGACCCACGGCTTGGTCTTCAGGCCTTTTTCGCGCGCCTTGCGGGCGACGAGACCAGCAGCAATCAGCACCGACGGGTTGGAGGTGTTGGTGCAGCTGGTGATCGCAGCAATTGCGACGTCGCCGTTGCCGAAGTCGAAGCTCTCGCCCTCGACTGTGACGCGCGGCTCTTGACCCTTGCGATAGACGTCGTCGAGGTCCCGGTTGAACTTGTCGTCGACCTCGCTCAGCAGCACGCGGTCCTGCGGGCGCTTGGGGCCCGCCAGCGACGGCTCGATCGTCGCCATGTCGAGCTCGAGCGTATCGGTGAACAGAGGCTCCGGAGAGGAGGCGTCGCGCCACAGGCCCTGCGCCTCGGCGTAGGCGCGCACCAGTGCGATCTGCTCCTCCTCGCGTCCGGTGAGCTTCAGATAATCGATCGTTCGCTCGTCGACGGGGAAGAAGCCGCAGGTCGCCCCATATTCGGGGGCCATGTTGGCGATCGTGGCGCGATCGGCGAGCGGAAGCTTGTCGAGGCCGGGACCGTAGAATTCGACGAACCGGCCGACGACACCCTTCTGCCGGAGCATCTGGGTGACGGTCAGCACCAAATCGGTCGCGGTGATCCCCTCGCGAAGCTCGCCGGAAAGGCGGAAGCCCACCACTTCGGGGATCAACATGCTGACCGGCTGGCCGAGCATTGCGGCCTCGGCCTCGATCCCGCCCACGCCCCAGCCGAGCACGCCGAGGCCGTTGACCATCGTCGTATGGCTGTCGGTACCAACCAGCGTGTCGGGATAGGCGACTGTATCGCCATTCGAGTCATCGCCGGTCCAGACGACCTGCGCGACATGCTCGAGGTTGACCTGGTGGCAGATACCGGTGCCCGGCGGCACGACCTTGAAATTGTCGAACGCCTGGCTGCCCCATTTCAGGAACCGGTAGCGCTCGTGATTGCGTTCATATTCGAACTCGACGTTCTTCGCGAAGGCGCGCGGGTTGCCGAACTCGTCCACCATCACGCTGTGGTCGATGATCAGGTGGACAGGGACCAGCGGGTTGATCTTCTGGGGGTCGCCGCCGAGCTGGACCATCGCATCGCGCATCGCCGCCAGGTCGACGACCGCCGGAACGCCGGTGAAGTCCTGCATCAACACGCGTGCTGGGCGGTACTGGATTTCCCGATTGATGCGCCGTTCCTTCAGCCAGTCGGCCATGGCGTGGAGATCATCGCGGGTGACGGTCGTCCCGTCCTCGAAACGCAGCAGGTTTTCCAGCAAGACTTTCATGGAGAATGGCAGGCGCGAGACATCGCCGAGGGTCTCGCCCGCCTTGTCCAAGGAAAAATACGCGTACTTCTTGCCAGCGACTTCAAGGGTCGAGCGGGTATGAAGGCTGTCCTGGCCGGTGGGGATCATCGCTGTCTTTCTGGGGCTGCGTTCTAGATGGGAGCCGCCGCGCGCTTAGCAAGCTGCTCCAGGGCTCGCAAATATCCGGCCGAAACGCCCGAGATTGCGGCCAGATGAACAAGCGCCGCGCCGGGCCGCGCGGCCGCCTCTCGCATTCATCTCGCTGGTGCAATAAATCTGGTGAACAGCAACGTAGGAAACCTCAATTGACCCGCGATACCGATTATTTTCATCGCCGTGCTGCCGAAGCGCGCGCGGCCGCCTGCTCGAAGGATGAGCCGGAGCGGGTCGAGATCGCGGGTGAGCTGGCGCTAGCTTATGCCGCGCTCGCTCGTCGCCGCGCCAAGGCGCTTGCGGCCGCCGACGAACGCCCGGCGATCCCACTGGAGCAGCCGGCCTAGCGGCTAGATCCACCCGCGTTTCTTGAAATAGAGATACGGCCCAACCGCGCAGCACAGCATTAGCGCCAGCGAAAGCGGGAAACCGAAGTGCCAGCCGAGCTGCGGCATGTAGTGGAAGTTCATCCCGAAAATCCCGGCGATTAGCGTTGGCGGCAGGAACACGACCGCAGTCCATGAAAACAACTTCATTGCCGCATTCTGTTCGATGCTGATGAGGCCCAGCGAAGCATCCAGGAGGAACTGCAGGCTGTCGATCAGGTAGCTCGCATGTTCGCTCAGGGAGGTGACGTCAGTGGCCATGCTCGCCAGGTGGTGCCGCAGCTCCCGATGCTCGTCTCCCGCGATCCAGGTCGACCCGCCGAGGAAGCTCAGCATCCTCAGCGTGGTCACAGCCGAGTAGCGGATCTTGGTGAGCAGCGTCTGCACCTTGCCGACGCTGGTGAGCAGGGAGGTCAGCTTCTGCACCGGGATGCGCCGCTCCTGCTGGTCGTCCTGGAAGATCTCCCGATTCAACTCCTCCATCTTGAGGCTGACCTCCTCAAGCTCGTCCGCCAGCCGGTCGATCATTGCGTCGAGGAGTCGGGCCATCGCGGTGGGCCCGTCACGCACGAGTTCCCTGTCACGTTTCGCATGGCTCTCGAATGAGCGGATCGGCTTCGGCGAGGCATAGCGGATGGTAACCAGCCTATTGCCTGCAAGCACGAAACCGATCGGGGTCGTTGTCGGATGGCGCTCGTCGACGCCGCGAAGCACGCTTACGGTCATATAGAGCGCGCCGTTCTTCTCATAGAGCCTGCTCGAAGGCTCGATCTCCGACATCTCGGCCTGGGTCGGGACGTTCACCTCGATGCAGCGCTCGACCAGCTGCTCCTCTTCGTGAGTTGGCTCCTCGAGATCGATCCAGGTCGCCCCGTCCGGAACCTTTTGGAGCTTCGGATCGACGATGCTTCCGTCGCAGTCGAGGCCGTAAGCGCGCAGCATGCGCGGCTGTGTCGTCCGAACGCCCATGGTTTGCAAGGAGAGCGGCTCTGCTAAGTCTTAAATTCATGTCACGCCGCGCATGGCTTCTTGCCCTCTTGATCCTCATCGCCGCGGCGGCCGCCGAGCTCGCCATGGGCCGAAACCCGATCTGCACTTGCGGCGAGATTGAGCTGTGGGTCGGGGCTCGCGACAGCGCGAAGACGAGTCAGATGTTGGTCGATTGGTACAGCCTCAGTCACGTCGTCCATGGCCTGCTCCTTTACGCCTTGCTGTGGCTCGTCGCCCGACGCTGGACGGTCGAATGGCGGTTCCTGACCGGTACGTTGCTGGAGGCGGCTTGGGAGGTCACCGAGAATACGCCGTTCGTCATCGACCGCTACCGCGCTACCACCGCGGCGATCGGCTACACGGGCGACAGCATCGTCAATTCGATGTCCGACATACTGATGATGGCCTTCGGTTTCCTCGTTGCCCGCAAGCTGCCAGTCTGGGCAACGATAATGCTGCTAATCGTGCTGGAGATCGTGCCGCTGCTCGTGATCCGCGACAATCTGACGCTCAATATCCTGAACCTGCTCGCACCGAACCCGGCGTTGCAGGCATGGCAGGCGCGATAGAGACTAGTCGACGGTCACATCGACCGGCGCGGATGGGAATTGAGGGGCTCAGTTTTTCTCAACTCAACATGCCCACTTGGCGTTAAAGACAAACGCGGCCATCTCTGCGACGAGCCGAGTCTGGCTGGGGTGTAGAGGCAACCGATACCCGCTCGGCGACGCGCCGCTCAGGACAGTTCGAATGGGAGAGAAGTTTGAACCACGCTGCATTGGGCCTCACGGTGGCGCTGGCATTGGCCTTGCCGG
This sequence comes from Sphingomicrobium sp., assembly GCA_035691585.1. Lineage (GTDB taxonomy): Bacteria > Pseudomonadota > Alphaproteobacteria > Sphingomonadales > Sphingomonadaceae > Sphingomicrobium. The sequence continues at coordinate 18,569 of DASSIU010000067.1, forward strand.
GGAGTGCGCAGGCCAATGAGCTGTTCGGCGGAGTCTACGTTCACGACGTGAAGCTTCCGCTCGACAAATCCGGGATCGAAAGCGGCGCGGATCTTTCGCTCGGCTATCGAGGCGGCCGAATTGGACATCTCTGGAGCGCCGATCTTCAGCCCTATGTTTTTGCCGCCGTGAACACTGACGGGAATACCAATTGCGCGGCAGCCGGCGTGTCTGCGAAGTTCCCGCTCGGAAGCCGATGGTACTTTCGACCTGGCCTCGGCATCGCAATCCACGACGGATCGGCGGGCAAGTTCTTCCGGACCGACAAGATCGCCTTTGGCAGCCGGGTGTTGTTCGAGCCCGAAATCGGCCTCGGTACAAAGCTGACCGACCGCGTCAGCGTCGAGGCAAGCTGGGTGCACATGAGCCACGCACAGCTGTTCGGGAAGGAAAATCCGGGGATCGACAACCTCGGCGTGAGGCTTAACCTGAAGCTCTAGCGACCGAGCATCCGCTCCGGCTTCACGACCCGGTCGAACGTCGCTTCGTCGACGAGGCCAAGCTCGATCCCGGCCTCTTTCAGCGTCTGTCCGGTCTTGTGCGCATGCTTCGCGATCTTGGCGGCATTGTCATAGCCGATCTCC
>DASSIU010000068.1:0-2849 GCA_035691585.1 Sphingomicrobium sp.
CAGGCGGTCGCGATCACCTTGTTCGGGGAATATCGCGGTACCGACCGGTCAACCGGCCTTCGCTGGACCTGGCCGTGGATGGCCAAGAAGAAGATTTCGGTCCGCGCGAACAACTTCATCTCCGACAAGATCAAGGTGAACGATCTTCGCGGTAATCCGATCGACATCGCCGCTCAGATCATGTGGCGCGTGGTCGATTCCGCCCAGGCCCTGTTCGATGTCGACGATTACAAGCAGTTTGTCCGCGTCCAGGTCGAAGCCGCGATCCGGGCGATCGGCTCGCGATACCCGTACGACGATTTCTCACACCAGGAGATTACGCTTCGCGGGAACCACGACGAGGTCGGGGCCGAGCTTCGGAAGGAACTGCAGGAGCGGCTGAACGTCGCCGGAATCGCCGTCGACGAGTGCGGTTTCACCTACCTTGCCTACGCAACCGAGATTGCCGGCGCGATGCTTCGCCGGCAGCAGGCGCAAGCGGTCGTTGCTGCGCGCCAGACGCTGGTGGAGGGCGCGGTCGGGATGGTCGAGATGGCGCTCGCGTCGCTTTCGGAGAAGAAGGTCGTCGAGCTCGACGACGAGCGTCGGGCCGCGATGGTCTCGAACCTGATGGTCGTCCTCTGCGGCGAGCGTGACACCCAGCCTGTCGTCAATACCGGCACGCTGTATCAATAGGCGCTGCCGGTGCCCGACGGCGAGCGCAAGGCCTATCCGCTCCGCGTCGATTCCGCCCTGTGGGCGGCGGTCGAGCGGTCGGCGGCCGCCGAGCTCCGGAGCGTCAATGCACAGGTGGAGTGCCTGCTGCGCGAGGCGCTCGGGGCGCGTGGAGTCAAACTGAAGGCGCCCGCGGCAAGGAAGCGCGGCCGCCCACCGAAAGGAGTAAGCGATGAGTGACGGTCCCGAATGGTTCGTGCCCAAGCGCTACGGTTATGGCGCAACGCCCGTGACCTGGCAGGGCTGGACGCTGACGTTCGGCTTTGTCGCCATCGTCTTCCTGTTGTCGATCATATTTCGGCATCGAGTGATCCTGCTGTTCGCCGCGCTGGCGCCGTTCCTCATCGCCTTCATCGTGATCTGCGCGCGCACGACCAAGGGCGGCTGGCGCTGGCGGTGGGGCGACGATGACTAGCCGACCGAGAGATCGCGCTGCTGGTTGACGAGCCGCCACTCGTCCAGGTCCGACAGCATGATCCGCGCGCCCTGCTCGGCAAGGTCCGCTGCGCGTGACAGGCTGACGTCCTTCCGAAGCTCGGTCTCGATCTGGCGAAGCGTATTGGCGGTCGCCATCGATCGCAGCGCGTCGCCACCGAAATCGCCCTGGAAGCGGATTCCGAATACCGCCGTGCCCAGCGCCGGGAAGCCAGCCGAAATCAGGGTGAACCAGTTGCCGTAGGCGTTGACGAAGGCGCCCCCGATGCCGAGGCCGATCAACGTTCCCACCGAGGCCAGCAACGTTGCAGAGAACAGCACCATCCCGATCTGCTCCAGTCGCCGGTCGAGCAGCTCGATCTGCTTCGCATTGCGCTCGTGATAGCCGACTTGCGGCTCGACCTCGTGGATGGCGATCGCCTTGCCGAGCTGCGCGGCGCAACGCCGGTCGATCGCGCCGGACGGGCAGCCCATCGCCCGCCACATGCCGCTCGCGTACCAATCGATCCAGCGCTTGGGGACCGGATTGGTTTCGGTGCCGGGCGGGTCGGGCGCGGCGATGCCGAGAAGCTTGAGGCTGCGCATCGGCCGCAGCCTCTCGGCGAGCTGCCGGTAATCAAGCCAGCGCCGGTGCCATTCCTGCCGCGATCCGATCACCGCGTTCAGGATAATCGCCAGGGTGATCAACAGCTCGAACGCCGCTTCCTCGAACTTCAAGCGGGGAGCCATGAAGGCGGAAAGCCCGAGGCAGACCGCGAAGCCGCCGAGCACGAAGTTGAAAATGTGCCCGCTGCGGTAGGTTTGGGCGAAGTGGGTCGCCAGCCGGTCGGCCCAGCTATAGGATTCCTCGAGTAGGTCCATCGGCGCCGAGATCTTGTGGGCTTCGACGCATCCTGCGCGATAGCGGCGCCATTCGTCCCTGATCTGCGCCTCCGCATGCTTGGTCGTCAGCTCGCGGGGCCGGAAAGTACGGACCCCCGCAGCGGTCAGCAGAAGCGAATATTCGATCCGCGCCCTGAACAGCCGCAGACGTTCGCGCAGGAAGCGATGCAGGAAACGCTGCTCCTGCTCGTCGGGCGGCGGCATTAGGAGCCCGCGAAGCAGCGCATCGACATCGGCGCGTTCGAGCGGGCGAGCCACTCCGGGGTCGTCCGCCACGGTGACGACCGTGGGGTCGAATGCGGCCCACAAGATGCGGGTGTCGCCGCCTGGCGCCAGCGGAACATGGATGATCGCCGTTCCGCGCGTCAGCGCCAGCTGAACCACTTCGCCGGTACCGCCGCGCCCGCGCGGGGGCAGCCCGTCCCAGATAGCGATCAGCGTGTCGCAATGAGCGACGGTCGCCCGCCCGGTCATCACGTAGGCGTCGAGCGTATGGCCGGGATCGCCGGGCAGCTCGAGGACGCATGCCGCCCGTTCGATCAGGGCGTCGAACGCCTCCCGCGAGCCGTGATTGGCGAGGCTTTCGCGATAGTGCGCCCGCTCGAACGGAAGGACCGCCTGCAACTCCCAGCCAAGCTCCAGCGCCACTTCGGCGGCGATCTGGTCGGCACCGTCGACAATCGGCGAGACGAATCGCAGTTTGGGCTCGGTCGCGGCAAAGCAATCGCGTTCGGCGGCGAACAGAGCCCGACCGGATTCCGCGATGCGTTCGAGCACGTCGCGAATGCGCTCGCGAAGGATCGGTACGCTGTCGGCGG
>DASSIU010000069.1:0-8621 GCA_035691585.1 Sphingomicrobium sp.
CCACACAATCAGCAGGCGCTCGACGACCTCCTGTCCGAAGTCGCGCCGCGATCCTTCGTCAGCGACGCCAAGCAGACCGAGTGGAGCGGCAAGTCCATCGTCTTCACCGGCGCGCTCCAAACCATGAGCCGCGACGAGGCCAAGGCCCAGGCCGAGCGGCTCGGCGCCCGCGCGGCAGGATCGGTCAGCGCAAAGACCGACCTGGTGGTCGCGGGCCCGGGCGCGGGTTCGAAGCTCAAGAAAGCGGAGGAGTTGGGCGTGCGCGTCGTCAACGAAGCGGAATGGGCCGAGATCGTCGCGAACGCATAGTGCTCACGTCTTCTTTGGGTGGAAAGCTGCCGTAAGCTCAGGACGGATCAATCGCGCCTCCTTTCCTGGGCTGTCGAGAGACATAGCGATTCAATTGCAGCGGCCGTGAGCGATGTCTCTTCGACGGCGGCAGGCTTGATCCCAAGCCTGGCGCCTGCAGCGATAATCCGCGGCAGATTGGCCTCCATCTTGTCGGCGGCGACCTGCGCTCGCGAACGCGCCTGTCGTATCGACGCGATGTCCTCCGGGCTGAGAACGCCGGGGTCGTCAAGTTCGGCTAGAACGCTCCAGGCGTCCGTTTCGTCTTCCGCCTTCTGGGCGTACCATTGAAACCCGCCATATAGGCCGGCGTAGCCAAGTCGCGTCTCCAGCGGCATGTGCTCGGCTGCCTGGCCTGCGACGGCTACTTGCCAAACATCGGTTCGGGGGCGCCACAGTTGCGGCTGCCCTAGCGGAGAGCGTGAGCCTGAGCGAAGGCCGGCGGCGTGCCCGATCAAGAGAGTACGAATCTCGCGCAAGCGGCGATCGATGCAAGGTGCCTCCTGCTGACGCTTTTCGACTGCTCCGAGGTCATAAGCAGCTTCGCGGTCCAGCGCGCGCCGCGCGTCCGTGACTTCATTGCGCCAATGCACCCACTCGACGACTTGCTCGGCTCCGAGCGCAAGCAGCACGCCCACCACGATGATTCCGACCTCGCCCGCGAACTGGCGCCAGCCGTGCAGCGGCCTTGGAAGATGGAAGTGCATATCAGCAGGCGGTGCTCGTGTTGGTGGAAAGGATCGGCTTGCAGATGGTCGGTTCGGCGGGCGGGAAATCGTTCCAGATCGGCCTTACGCCAATCGCGGCGGCGCGCTTCAAATAGGTCATCGCGTTGAGGGTGATGTGCGCCTGGCGATAGCGTGCCCGGTTGATCAGCCCTTGAAGCCGCATCAGGTCGGCATGGTCGAGGTCGCTGCCGCCGTTGAATTGGCCAAGCTCGAGCCACGCCTCCCGCTCGTCAAGCCGGTGCACTTCGTTATTGGCGAACTCGTCGTACATTCTTCCGATCGCCAGCCGTTCCTGCATCGGCATGTGCGTGACGATGTTCGCATCGCGGCTCTGCCAGGCGCTGGTTTCGAGGCTCAGCGACGAGGGTGCTCCGATGGGCCCGGTCAGCGCCAGTGGGTGACCGGCCCGCCAGCTTGCGAGCAAGCGATCGAGTTCGCGGAGCCGCGCGTCGACGCAGGAGTTCTCCTTCATCCGATAAGTATAGGTGCCGAGATTGTTCGCGATCTCGTGGTCGACTGAGTTTCGGAAAAGGCGGACTTCATGCCGCCAGTGCAGCGTCTCGACGACCTGCTCGGCGGCCAGCGCGATGAGTACGCCGACGACGATGATTCCGACCTCGCCCGCGAACTCGCGCCAGCCGTGCAGCGGCTTTGGAAGATGGAAATGCATTCGCGTGCCCCCGGCGGTTACGCGAGCGTAACAGAAGGCCTAGGGTCCGCAATGGGTGGAAAGCGGACGCTAGGTGCCTTCCTCAATCATTCGGCATGCCTCGCGCGCGGAACTCACAACGCGATCAAGTGTGCAGGGCTTCTGAAGCAATACACTCCGATCAACGCACTCGCGGGCAAAAGCGAGACCATCAGCAGTGGTCGTGTAAACGACCGCAAGATTCGGTTGAGTTTCTCGGGCGCGACGTGCAACTTCCCAACCGTCGAGCCGCCCATTCAGCCGCACATCCAACATCATCAAGAGGCAGTCGGGCGAATCGCTAAGCAAACTCAAAGCTTCTTCGCCGCCGGTCGCCGTTAGAACATCAAATCCTGCCTCCGCGAGCGCATCCGAGGTGCACATGAGGACGATTGGGTCGTCTTCGACGAGGATTAGCTTCACGATAAGCTCACAAACGAAGGTTTCCGCAGCTTTCCATTTGCTCAGCAGGGGGTGACGAGTCACGCCCGATCTTGTTGAACCGCCTAAGGCTCGCACTGCGTCGAAAGCAGACCATTGAACGCTGATTGCGGGTTACTCGTCGCATGCTCTTTCTCGACTGTTCTTGGTGGTGCTAGGGCCACTTTGTCGTCGCGACCGAGTCGGAGCGTTCGACGGACTCGCAAGTGCCCGCCACTCCGGTTGATCGTGGCCCGGCGTCGGCCCCGCCGGCCGGCATCCAGCCAACGAGGCAGCTCCATGCCATTTATCACCACTCAGGACGGCGCACAGATCTTTTACAAGGATTGGGGCCCCCAAGACGCTCAGCCGATCGTTTTTCATCACGGATGGCCGCTCAGCGCCGACGATTGGGACAATCAGATGATGTTTTTCCTGGGGGAAGGCTATCGGGTCGTCGCGCACGATCGCCGTGGACACGGCCGCTCCGAGCAGACCGACAGCGGCAACGAGATGGATACCTATGCCGCCGATGTCACTGACCTGGTCGAGGCTCTCGACCTGAGGAACGCGATTCACATCGGGCATTCCACCGGCGGCGGTGAGGTCGCTCATTACGTCGCGCGGGCCAAGCCAGGCCGTGTGGCGAAGGCGGTTCTGGTCGAGGCCGTCACGCCCGTCATGGTAAAGAAGGATTCCAATCCAGGTGGAACCCCGATCGAGGTGTTCGACCAATATCGAGCCGCGCTGGCGGACAACCGAGCCCAGCTCTACCTCGACATCCCGAGTGGCCCTTTCTACGGGTTCAACCGTCCGGGCGCCAAGCTCTCGGAAGGCCTGATCAGAAACTGGTGGCGCCAGGGCATGATGGGCAGCGTCAAGGCTGGCTATGACTGCATTAAGGCGTTTTCCGAAACGGACTTCACCGAGGACCTGAAGCGAATCGACGTCCCGGTGCTCGTCATTCACAGTGAGGATGATCAGATCGTGCCTTACGCCGATGCGGGTCCACTAACGGCGAGGTTACTCAAGAACGGGACGCTCAAGACCTACAAGGACCTGCCGCATGGCTGCTGCCAGACGCACCCCCATATCATTAATCCTGAAATGCTCTCGTTCATCCGTGGCGAAGGCGCGAATGCGCAGCCGCAGGCGACCGCTGCTGCGCCTGTAATGGCGTAGCTCACAATCGGGCCCGGCGATTGAGCCGGGCCCGGACCAACGCGAGCCGAAGGATAGAGGCATGAAGATTGTCGTTATTGGCGGGACGGGCCTGGTCGGATCCAAGGTCGTTAGGTTGCTCAACGAGCAAGGACAGGAGGCGCTTGCGGCGGCGCCGAATACTGGCGTCGATACCATGAGTGGAAAGGGATTGGCCGAAGCGCTCGATGGGGCCGAGGTTGTGGTGGATGTCTCCAATTCACCCTCGTTCGAAGATCGGGCGGCGATGGACTTCTTCGAAACATCAGGGCGGAACATTGTTGCGGCCGAGAAGGACGCTGGCGTTCGCCATCACCTCGCATTGTCCGTCGTGGGAACTGACCGGTTACAAGGTAGCGGCTATTTCCGCGCAAAGCTCGCGCAAGAGCGGCTGATTGCGTCGTCTCCTGTTCCATACACCCTGGTTCATGCGACGCAGTTCTTCGAGTTCATTCGCTCGATTGCCGACACGTCAACTGTTGCGGGAGCGGTGCGCATTCCCCCAGTCAAGTTCCAACCGATCGCAGCTGATGATGTCGCCACCGCAATTGCAAATGCTGCGCTGGGTCCGCCGATCAACGACATGATCGAAGTCGCTGGCCCCGAGACATTCACATTCGATCGCGCTGTCAGGAAGGTGCTCGAGTACGATCGGGATCCACGCCAGGTCATCGCCGATCCGACCGCGCGCTATTATGGCGTGGAGGTTGCGCAAGATACGCTCGTACCAGCACGAAATGCGAAGCTCGGATCTACGACGCTTGATTGGTGGCTCGAGCATGTTCCACCACCGTCGAAGATAGCTCACACGCCTGCTCCGGTGCTGGCGCACTGACGACGCGCGTCGCGGCCCTGAATCCACGGAGAGAGAAACCGATGCTTTACGTTTGGATCGGTCGCTTACGGCCAGATGCAGTACCCGTTCCTCCGTCGATTCAGGAGCAAACCAACGATTTCCTCGGGCAGCCGCTGATTAAGATACATTCTGCTGGTCCGCTTCGCGATGAGGCGGGCAAGCGGGCCGCAATGATGATGGTTTTCGAGGAAGACAATCGTGCTGCTGCGCAGAGCTTCGTTGAGAGCAGTCCGTACCTCCTGGCCGATCTCTATGAAGAGCACCGGCTCTACGAATACCAAAACGAGGCGGGATGACACGATCCGTTCCGACGCATCATGCGCTTCGTGTCGCTCGCGCGATTAATGTCGGCAATGGGAGGAAAGCGGACATTAGTTTGAACTCGCGTGGCGCGGCATTTCAATTGATTGCATGCATGGTCTAGCTATTACGACACCGACGGTCGAACCCACCCGCTTCCGCCTTCAAGAGGGTCTTATGAGACTGAGAAGATATCTGACGGCAGCGTGCCTCACTTTCGGCATGTCGATCACCTCGAGCTTGGTGCATGCCCAGAATTCATCAGCCCTCAACTTTTGTAACCGATCCGCCAACTGGGTTGGCGTAGTCGTCGGGTATCACAGCACCGGCGTCAACGATCCTCCTGACCACAGCGTACTGACGGGCCCATTCGTAACGGATGGGTGGACGAAAGTTGATCCTGGTCAGTGTCAAACCATCAGGAATCCCTTCAACGCCCGCTACATGTTCTGGTGGGGATACGGCATAGGGTACAATGACAGTAGCCCGACCGTAGAAACGACTGAACCACGCCCCGGCGCGGCCTTCTGCGTTGCGAGTGGGAACAAGGGCTTCACTTTCGAGGACGAAAACGTGTCTCTTAATGCGTGTCACGCCGCGAAAGGCCTATGGGTCGCCACTCACGAAGTAGACACGGCGGTCAACGCCACGGTCTACTTCAGCGGATCCGATACTCGATGATTGGCCGCTTCTCGACTTCGAAGCACTGAATGTCCGCAATGGGTCGAAAGCTGCCGTTGGAATCCACGTCGACTTTGGGCATGGCGCAAGCGGGCGTGCGCCGAACTGCAGGCTGATAAAACTTCAGCTCGCGCCTGTCGCCGAAGGGCAGTTAGTCGCGCTGACGTACGTTATCGAGCCGCTTTGCCCCCTCAAATGCAAGTCGCTGAAATTAGGTTCGATGTTAAGAGCCGCAAGGCGAGGCTGTATATAATTGTAACCAGTTTCGAGCTGTTCTGTGCTCTGTCGGGCCTTCACGATTGCGAGGCGCAGCTCGGCCCGGTTCTGAGGCTCGTCCGCGACCTGCGCGAGAGCGATTACGTCGGACCACGCACGGGCCGCGCGCATCGTTGCTTGCTCCTGCTGGAATTCTAGACCCTGATAAACGGAGGCAAGCGCATCGCGCTCCGCCAGCGCCATGCTCGCGACGGCCGCGCTGCTGCGTGCCATTTCCCAAGTACTGACATGCGCGTTCCACAGGAACGGCCCTCGCACGTGGGGGAGGGCTGCGCCCGGTCGCGCAGACTTGGCCCAGCCTTGAAGTTCGTCGAGCCTTTTGACGAGGCAAGGGTACTGCTCATGCGTTACTTCCCACCGCCCGCTGTCGTTGGCGAGCTCGTCGCGCAGCGACTGTCGCGCCTCAGTGATCTGCGATCGCATGTGCACGAATTCGACAACTTGTTCCGCGCCGAGCGCAATCAAAACGCCGATGACGATAATTCCGATTTCGCCGACCAAGGCTCGCCAGCCGTGCAGCGGTTTGGGCAAATGGATGTGCATTGCAAATGGCCCCCGAGGTCAAGGAGCGTAACAGAAGCGTTAATGTCTGCAATCATCCGGGAATTGCCAGCGGGCCAAGTCCGCAATGGGTTGCTGCGGCGCGCAATTTGGGACCTCTGCCCTTAATGCCTTCCGCGCCTGCCAGATTCAAAATATGTCATCCTCGTTTGGTGGGGGCGACAGGGGATGTTCCGAACAGTTCGGCATTGGTGGAGCGAGGGCAGCGGCCAGAACACCGCGCGGCTGTTTGTCTTCGAATTCGTGGTCGTCGTCGCCGGCGTGCTAGTTGCGCAGGGATTGGCCAAATGGGTCCAGCAGCAGGCCGATCATCGCGAGGGCCGACAATTGGTTGCGGTCGCGCAGCTTTACGTCCGTTCGTCGAACGAGCGAGCCAATTACTGGATTGGGCACGCCAATTGCGTTCGTGGCCATGTTGACGATATTTCTCGCGCCGCCGCAGCCGGACGGACGCTTGGCAGTGACGCAATCGGCTATGCGACCATGCCCGGTGTACGATCGCCCGATTTTACACAGGACCAGTTGGACAAGATTGCGCTCGTAATCGGCGATAACCGCACACTAGCCCTAAAACAACTCGAGGCGGTCGACGCGTTTGTAACCGATGATTCCACGGTCATCTCGAACGAATGGACCAAGCTGCGATTACTCGATCCGTCGCTCGGCACGCCATCAGCAGAAGACCGCGCCCAGGTTCGGCTTGCTGCGATTATTCTGAATTCCCGCTTCGCCTATCTGTTCGGTCACTCAGAATTGGTCAGGCAGGCGATTGCCGCGACGGGGATGCCCCTGACGGACGGAGAACCGACCTATCTCCACGTCGATCGTTGCGGCCTCAATGTCCAGAACCGTGCCGACCTCTTTCGGGCGTAGCTAGTGTCCGATTTGGGTCGAGAGCGGACGTTGCGTTACAGCCGTCGTAACGCTTTCCTAATAGGATTTGGCGTGCTTGGCTCGCTTCATGGCGACCGTGCATTTCCCCGAAACACTGGACCGCCCGAACTTCCTAAAGTCACAAGAAATGGCGCCGCATCAGGTGACATTAGTGACTTTAAGCCGTGCTTGCTCTCCGGAGGACCAGCACCGGCCATTCGCCCGAGCCACGGTTTTGGAGCGCCAAACCACGCAACTCATAGGCCGCCACCACCAAATCTGCCTGGCTTCCGAGCAGTCCGGCAAGGATCACCGTCCCGCCCGGCGCCAGCGCGCTCGCGAAGCCCGGCGCCAATTCAATCAGCGGTCCGGCCAGGATGTTGGCGATGATCAGGTCGAACGGCGCTCTCGCGGACAGCAGCGGCGAGTCCGTTCCGTCGGCCTCCGCCAGTAACAGCTCCCCCGCGCCGTGGCCGAGCGTCACCCCGTTGATCGCGGCATTCTCTCTCGATACCTCGACCGCCACCGGGTCGATGTCCGTCGCGATGCACCTGGCCTCAGGCCACAGCGCCAGCGCGGCGAAGGCGAGCAGGCCGGTTCCGGTGCCGATGTCGGCGCTGTTGCGGAACCGGGCACCGTCTCGCTCCAGCCGGTCGAGCGCTTCGAGGCATCCCGCCGTCGTCGCGTGCTGTCCCGTGCCGAACGCCAGCCCCGCGTCGATCTCGAAGTTGATCCTGTCGGGCTCGGGCGGATAGGTCGGCGTGTGGACGGTGAACCGGCCGGCGCGGATCGGCTGGAGTCCGGCCTGGCTCATCGTCACCCAATCCTGCTCGCCGAGCTTCTCAATCGCCGGCGGTCCCGAGCCGAGGCCGATGAGTGTCGCGATCTCGCCGGCGTCGGGATGATGGTCAAAGTAGGCGTGGATGACCCACTCGTCGGGCTTCGAGGGATCGCGTTCGTCGGCGACGAGCACCGGGGGATCGTCGGAGCCGGCAAACGGCTCTGTGCTGGCGACTGCCTCGCCCTGCGCGCGGGAGCAGCGGACGGTGACCCGGAAGCTCACGGCTTGGGAGGCGTGGGAGCCGCTTCCTTCGCCAGCCGATCGTCGAGCTGCTTCGTCAGCCCCGCCGCGTAATTCTTGCACGCATCCTGGTCGAATAGCGGTTTTCCGAGCGCGAGCCGGTGCGGCAGGTCGCTCGCATCCGGGTGCGGCGTCAGCAGGATCTCGCACGGGCTCGCGGCAATCTTCGCCAGCGACGCGCGGAATGCCGCCACGACGGCCGGGTGATCGCTGAACCGGTAATTGGGGGCGCTGACCGGCGTCAGGCTGTCGGCATAGACGATCGTCCGGCATACCCCGCCGTCGCAGCTGATCCAGCGCCAGCTCATCGCTCCCGCCGTGTGCCCCGGAGTCGCGATCGCCGTCACCATCAGGCTCCCGAGCCGAACCTCGTCGCCGTCGCGCACGATACGGCCGGGCTGAGCTGGAGGAAACGTCTTCAAGGTTCCAAATTGCGGGTCGTCCGCTGCCGGACTCCCCGACGAGATGACCTTGGCCGCGGCCGCCGATGTCACCACCGTCGCGCCGCTCAGCCGCTGAAGCTTCGCGATTCCGCCGACATGGTCGTAATGCTCATGGCTGGTCAGGATGAAGCGGATGTCCTCGGGCCGATAACCGAGCGCGCGGATA
>DASSIU010000070.1:0-5418 GCA_035691585.1 Sphingomicrobium sp.
CGAGTGCATGGACGCGGTGGTCGGCGGCAACCGGTGGATCGACCGCGAGATCGCGGAACGGACCCGGCATGCGAAGGAACGCGCGGCGTCGGCGCCGCCGCTGACCAGACGCGAGCGCGAGCTGATCGAACTGGTCCGCCAAGGCCTTCGGAACCGGGACATCGCCGCCGAGCTCGGAGTCACCGAGGGGACGGTCAAAGTCTATCTGCACGCCATTTTCGATAAACTTAGAGTGGAGAACCGCACCGAGCTCGCGCTCCGCGCGGCGGACCTGATCAGCCGCTAGATCTGTAGCTGGCTGCCAAGCTCGACCACGCGGTTGGTCGGCAGCTTGAAGAATTCCATCGCGCTCTCCGAGCTCTTGAGCATCCAGGAGAAAAGCTTCTCACGCCACAGCGCCATTCCAGGGCGCTTCTTCGAGGCAATCAGCTTCTGGCGGCCGAGGAAGAAACTGGTGCTCATCATGTTGAAGGGCGCGCCGCAGGTGTCGATTTCCGCAAGATCGCGCGGGATGTCCACCTCCTCCATGTAGCCGTAATGGAGGATGACCCGGTAGAATCCTTGGCCGGCGTCGTGCACGTCGAGCCGTTTCTCGCTCGGCACGTGCGGCACCTCTTCGACCTTGACGTTGAGGATCAGCACCCGTTCGTGGAGGACCTGGTTGTGCTTGAGGTTGTGGAGCAGCGCGGCCGGGACCACGTCGGCCGACGTCGAAAGGAAGACCGAGGTGCCGCGGACCCGGTGGACCGATGCCGCGGCTGACTTGATGAAGACGACCAGGGGGAGCGCGGATTCCGAAAGCCGCTGCCGCATCAGTAGCCGCCCCTTCGCCCAGGTCGTGAGCACAGTGAAGCTGACGGCGGCGACGAGCAGCGGGAACCAGCCACCGTCCGGAATCTTGGTGATGTTCGAGGCGAAGTAGGCCCCGTCGACGATCAGGAACAGGGCGGTCGCGCCGTAGGCCACCAGGCGGTTCCACTTCCACACGTAGACCATCATGACTCCCAGCATGACCGAGGTAATGAGCATCGTGCCGGTGACCGCGATGCCGTACGCCGAGGCGAGGTTGCTCGACGCGCGGAAGCCGAGGACGAGAACGAGGACCATCGCCAGCAGCGACCAGTTGACCGCCGGGATATAGATCTGTCCCCGCGCCTTCTCGCTGGTATGCTCGGTCCTCAGCCGGGGCAGGAAGCCGAGCTGGATTGCCTGGTGAGTCACCGAAAACGCGCCGGAAATCACCGCCTGGCTGGCGATGATCGTTGCCAGTGTCGCCAAGCCGACAAGCGGCAGCCGCGCCCAGTCCGGGGCAAGCAGGAAGAAGGGATTGGTCGCCGCCCCGGGATGGTCGAGCAGCAGTGCGCCCTGGCCCATGTAGTTCAGGACCAGGCATGGATAGACCAGCGTCAGCCAGGAGACGTTGATGGCCTTTCGCCCGAAGTGGCCCATGTCGGCATAGAGCGCCTCGGCGCCCGTCACCGCGAGGAACACCGAGCCGAGCGCAAGGAAGGCAAGCTTTGGATTGTAGGCGAAGAATTTCACCGCCCAGACCGGGTTCAGGATTCCGATAATCTCGGGGTGGATGAAGATGTTGGAAAGCCCGAGCAGCGCCAGCACGGCGAAGTAGAGCACCATGACGGGGCCGAACATGTTGCCGACCCGCGCCGTTCCGCGCGATTGTACCAGGAACAGGCCCACCAGAATCGCGATCGACACGGGAATGACTGCCGGCTGCAGCCCGGGCTGAACGATCTCCAGTCCCTCGACCGCGGAGAGAACCGAGATCGCCGGAGTGATCATCGCGTCGCCGTAGAACAGGCAGGTGGCGAGCACGCCGAGCATGACCAGCGTCGGCGTCCATTTCTTCTTGCCCTCGAGATTGCGAGCGATCAGCGACAGGAGCGCGAATGATCCTCCCTCGCCCCGATTGTCAGCGCGCATCGCGACCCCGACATATTTGAAGGTGACGATCATCATCAGCGTCCAGAAAATCAGGCTCAGCACGCCGAAGATGTGCAAATGGTCGACGGCCAGGGGGTGGGGGCCGAGGAAGCTCTCCTTCATCGTGTAGAGCGGCGAGGTGCCGATGTCGCCGTAGACGATGCCGATCGCGCCGAGCATCAGCTTCGGCAGCGCTTCGCCCGGGCGATCGCTGGTCGCTTCGGGCTCGGCAGGCAGGATGTTATCGGCTGTCAACTCGTTCACGGACCGCCATGTGCGTTGAGCCACCGTAAAGATTCCATGTGGATTTGCCCTTCGGTCGATGACAATGCCGTTAGAATCGCAGTCGGATACTCGACGTTTTGCCAGCCAACGCGCACTTAGGCGCCGTGACTGAAAGCCAATCCCGACCGCCCTTTGCGGCGCGCGTTCAGGCCTACGCCGGTGCTATCGCCATGGTCGCGCTCTCGACTCTGCTCGACCTCTGGATTGCGCCGCGGTGGGGAACGGCGGCGGTCGACATGGTTTACCTGCCGGCCGTGCTGGCCGCGGCGGCGCTGTGGGGCATCGGTCCGGGCCTTCTCGCCGGGCTGACGGCCGCGCTCTGCTACAATTTCTTCTTCACCGAGCCGATCCACACTTTCCGCATGGACCGCGTCGCCGACGTGGTGACGGTCGTCGTGTTGCTCATTGTCGCGCTGGTGACCAGCAAGCTCGCCGCCGGGATCCGTGACCAGGCCCGTCTGGCCGCTGCTCACTCGAAGCGAAATGCGACGATTGCCGGGTTCGCCCGTCGGCTGCTGTCGTGCAGCACCGAGCAGGAAATCGCGAGCACCGCCTGTGCCGAGCTTCGGCGCCTGTTCGACTGCAATGCGATGCTGGTGAGCGGTCTTCCCGAGCCGCGGATCGTCGGCGCCGACCCGACAGGCAACCGCCTCACGCCGAGCGATCTCGCGGCCGCCGCGCTGGCCATCGAATCGGGCGAGCCGGCCGGCCGTGGGACGATTCGCAGCCAGCCCGCCGAATGGCTCTTTCATCCGGTCCGTTCGGCCGGCGGCGTGATCGGCGCGGTGGGTCTCGCCAGGGACGATGGCCAGTTCCCACTGGCCGAAGAACGGCTACCATTGCTCGACAATCTGCTTGACCAGCTGGCGCTCGCGCTTGAACGCGAGCGGCTCGAGCGTGAAGCACGCGCATTCGCCGCGACCCGGGACCGCGACCATCTGCGCGCCTCGTTGCTTTCCTCCATCACCGGTGAATTGAAGCCGCGTCTGACCGCGATTCGTGGCGCGGTGCGCGAGCTGCAGCGAACTGCCAACGGCGACAAGGAAAAGGTATCAGCAATTGCCGCCGAAGTTCTGAAGCTCGATCGCTATGTCGAGACGCTCTCCGATCTAGAGCCGGTTGGCGGGCAGCAGCCGATCGAGGCCGGGCCGGTGCGCATCGACCTTTATCAGCGCTCGGTGTCGAGGGATGGTCGGCAGGTGCATCTGACGCCCAAGGAATATGCGCTTCTTGCCGAATTGGCGAAGCAATCCGGCCGAGTCCTTACGCATTCCCAATTGCTGCGCACTGTCTGGGGCCCCGCTCAGGAACGGCAGATCGATTATCTTCGAGTAGCGATCCGCGCGCTCAGGCAAAAGCTCGAGGCGGAGCCGTCGCAGCCGAGCCTCATCGTGAACGAACCCGGAGTCGGCTACCGGCTCGTCGCCGGCTGAAGCGCATCCCACTTCACTCTCGGCCGCGCGCTTACTAGGGTGCGCCCCCAATTCGAGAGGGGTTTGAAATGCGTCATCTATTGCTCGCCGCGGCAGCGGTTCTAGCGGTCCCGCAGCCTGTGGTCGCTGTGGCGCAGGCGGTGCCTGCGGCAACTGCCAATTCCGAAGACGCTCGTCTTACCCAGTTCCTTGATGCCGAATTCGCGCAGGACCTGAAACTCCGGCCGCAGCTTGCGACCCGGCTGGGGCTCAAGGAGGGCGAGGACCGGCTCGACGATATCAGCGACGCTGGCCAGCTCCAGCGTCTCGAGGCGCGGCGCGCCAGCATCGCCCGGATGAAAGCGCAGTTCGACCCCGCCAAGCTCTCGTCCGCCGGCCGAACGAACTACGAGATCTGGGAGACTGAGCTCCAGCGGATGGAGCTCCAATACAAGTACCGCCGATATCAGCCGCCCTTCTATTCCTTCCTCTATTCGGTGCACTCGCAGCTGCCCGACTTCCTCATCAACACGCATATCGTGAAGGATGCCGACGACATGCGGGCCTACAACGCCCGCATCCGAGCAATCCCCGCTGTGCTCGACGCCGCCATCGCCCAGTCCAGGCTGTCCGACGCACAGGGCATCCGAGCACCCAGGTTCGAGATCGAACGGGTGATCAAGGGCAGCAATGTGATCGTCACCGGCGCCCCGTTCGACGGCGGAAAGGATTCGCCGCTGTGGGCCGACGCGAAGGCCAAGGTCGGCAAACTCCAGGCGTCGGGCAAGGTCAGCGCCGATCAGGCGAATGCGCTGCTCTCCGACACGCGGGCGTCACTGCTTGCGATGAAGCCCGGATACGAACGAGTGATCGCCTGGGCTGAGAGTGAGCTGCCGACCGCGCCGAGCGGCCGTGTCGGAGCGATTTCGCTTCCCGGCGGAGCCGAGTGGTACGCCGCGGCGCTAAAGCTCAACACCACGCTCCCGCTCACCGCCGAGCAGATCCACCAAACGGGTCTTAGTGAATTGAAGCGGATTGAGGGTGAGCAGGACGCGCTTGCCCGGCAGGCCGGCTTCGCGGACCGCAATGCCTTTTATGCCGACCGTGCAAAGCGCTTTCCGCCGCAACCGTGGACCGACCCGCTGCGCGCGCAGTACCTCGCCCGCGCCAATGCCACGATCGCGCATAACCGGTCGTTGCTGCCCGCTCGCTTCTACAATCTGCCGCAGTACCGCGCCGAGGTCGTCCGCGAGCCCTCGTTCAGCGAGGTCGCCGGCGGTGCCGCGCACGCCGCGCCGCCGAGCCCCGACGGCTCGCGTCCGGGCCGTGTCTATGTGCACTTGCTCGGCAATACGCCCGATCCGGCGATGCTGACCGACCTCATGTGCCACGAGGGTATTCCCGGTCACGTCATGGCCGGCGACATTCAGGTACGGCAGACCAACACGCCCAAGTTCCGTCGCTCCGGCGGCTATGTCGCGTTCAACGAAGGCTGGGCGCTGTACGCCGAGCAGCTGTGCAAGGAGATGGGCGCCTACCCCGACATCGCCGACGACTTCATGCACCTCGACCAGGAGCATTTCCGGGCGGCGCGGCTCGTCGTCGACACCGGCATCCACGCCATGGGTTGGACGGAGCAACAGGCGGTCGACTACATGATCAACACCGGCCGGCTGTCGCCCGACCAGGCGCGATCGGAAGTCCAGCGCTACATCACGCTTCCCGGCCAGGCTACGGGCTACAAGATCGGCATGCTGAAGATCATGGAGCTCCGCCATCG
>DASSIU010000071.1:0-2052 GCA_035691585.1 Sphingomicrobium sp.
CGAAGCTTCGATGCGGCGCGCTCGGCGACCGCGAGCGGGAACAGCAGGCTGTTGAAATAACCGAGCTTCCGAAGCTTCATCGGCGATGCTTCGATCAGCGCCTTCAGTCCGGACCTGGAATAGCGCCGCTTGTGGTGGTTCACGGTATCATGCGCCGACCACATCCACTGGTGGGCGGGCACCGTCATGATGAAGCAGGCGCCCGGCTTGAGCTTCGTCGCAATCGACGCAAGCGCGGCGCGGTCGTCATCGATATGCTCGATCACGTCGAAGGCACCGATCAGATCGTAGTGGCGGTCGGGGACCTCGCCGAGTTCGGGCAGCGGAGAACTCATGACTCGGCGACCGAGCCGCTTCTCCGAGATCGCGCGCGCTTCGTCGTCGAGCTCCAGGCCCTCGACCTGACCGAAGTCGGAAAGCATCGCGAGGTTGTGGCCTGTGCCGCAGCCGATCTCGAGGATCTGCGCATTAGGCGGCAGATGCGCTTCTCGGCGGATCAGATCGGCGATGATCCTGCGGCGGGCGCGGTACCACCAGTGGCGGTCGTCGAGCTCGGCCATCTGCTGGTAGACGACGCGCTCCATCAGCGGAACACCAGCTGTCGGTTCAGCGCGAACGTCGCGAGCGGAGTCACAAAGATCGCAGGCACCAGCGGCCACCAGGTCGGACCGTGCACCAGCGGCCCAGTCAGCACCCAGGTGAAGGCCTCATTCATCAGGAAGCCGGATAGCTGCACGAGCAGGAACTTGACCTTCAGTCGGTGATCTTCCTCGCGCCCGTGCCCCCGAAAGCTCCAGCGGCTATGCAGCACGAAGCCGATGCTGACCGAGACGAGGAAAGCGATGACGACAGCGAGTACCGGCGCCATCACATAGGTCGCCAAGTACCAGTATATGGCCGAATAGACCGCGGCGAGCGCGAAGCCGACGATCGCGAAGCGCACCAGTTGCCCGACCGTCTCTGAGGGAAAGTTTAATCTCGTGGCCATGTCCCGGCTGTTTGCCGTTAAAGGTTGAGCGGCTACAGCCCGAAAAATGGCGGAAGGCAAGGAGGGGGATTGGGAGCGCCGAGCGCTCGACTGGCTCGGGCGCAACTGGAAGCTCGTCACCTTCCTCTGCTGGCTTGGCTTCTGCGCATGGATGATCGCCGACCATTTGGATCAGATCCGCTGGTTCGGGCTCGGCGACACCGACGACAATATGCGGATCATGCAGGTCCGAGGGCTGCTGCACGGTCAGGGCTGGTACGACCTTCGCAATTACCGAATGAACCCGCCCTTCGGGGCGAACATCCACTGGTCGCGGCTGGTCGACCTGCCCATCGCCGGCCTGATCCTAGCCCTCCGCCCATTCCTTGGCGGCGCCGGGGCAGAGCGGTGGGCGGTCGCGATTGCGCCGATGATCCCCTACCTGCTGCTGCTCTATTCGCTCGCATTGACGACGCGGCGCCTGCTCGGCCCGAGCGCATATTTGCTCGCTTTCCTCGGCTTGTTCTTCGCCGGTTCCAACAACGGGATGTTCTCGCCGGAACGCATCGATCATCACGGCTGGCAGCTGGCATTGCTCGCGCTCAGCATCTCCAGCATCGCTGATCCGAAGCGGGCCCGCGGCGGCCTGCTGCTTGGCGTCTCGACCGCTTTGTCGCTGGCGATCGGGCTCGAGATGATCATTTATCTCGCGCTCGCGGGCGTCGCGATGGTGCTGTTCTGGGTAGAGGATGCGGGGGAACGTGAGCGGCTTCGCGCTTATGCCGTGTCGCTCGGCGGGGCGACCGCCTTTTCTTTCCTGGTCTTCGCCTCCAACGACAATTGGTACCAGGTGTGCGATGCGCTCTCGCCGGTGTGGCTGTCGGACGCGCTGCTCGGGAGCGCGTTGGCCTTCGCCCTCGCCTGGGTCTCGCCGGCATCGTGGAAGCGCCGGCTGGCGCTGGCGGTTGGCGCAGGGATCATCATTGCCGCCTTCCACGCGCTGACCTGGCCGCAGTGCCTGCACCGGCTCGAAGGCGTCTCGCCCGAAGTCGATCGCCTGTGGCTCAGCCATGTCAAGGAAGCGC
>DASSIU010000072.1:0-2273 GCA_035691585.1 Sphingomicrobium sp.
TGCAGCTTCTGGATTTCGTCCTGCCGCCACGGCTGGCGGTGGCGCTCGAAGCGTTCGCTCATGTCATTGCCCCCCTCTTCCGCCGAGCCTAGCACAATGACCGTAACAGGCGCAGGTTTCGCATGAATGTCCGACCGCTCCTCGCGTTAATGCTGTTCATCAGCACGCCAAGCTGCGGCCGCCCGCCTCGCGAAATCGGGATAACCGACCCGGAGTCTCCGGTGCACCTCCTCCGAAGGATCGAGCTACCAAATGTGAGCGGGCGGATCGATCACCTGGCGCTCGACACGGTCGGTGGCCGCCTGTTTGTCGCCGAATATGGGAACGGCAGCGTGGATGAGGTCGATCTTGCTTCGGGCAAGGTGATCGGGCGGATCTCAGGACTGCGCGAACCTCAGGGAGTCGCCTGGCTGCCGGGGCAGCAGGAGATTGCGGTTGCCAGCGGCGACGGTTCGCTTCGTTTCTATCGCGCCGCCGACCGCCGGCAGGTCGCCCAAGTGAACCTCCAGGACGATGCGGATAACGAGCGGGTTGATCCGCGCTCCGGCAACCTCATTGTCGGCCATGGCTCGGGTGGACTCGCAATAGTCGATCCGACGGCGCACCGCGTCATTCGCGAACTGAAGCTCCGCGCACACCCCGAGGCTTTCGCCACCATTGGCTCGCGCGTGTTCATAAACGTGCCGAACGCCCACTCAATCGTCATCGGCGATCTCGACCGTGCGGAGGTTCTTCGCTCTTTGGGTACCGATGAGTTGAGCGGCAACTTTCCGATGGCCGCCGATGAGCAGCAGTCTCGGATCGCTGTCGCCTACCGTTTCCCAGCGAGGATTGCTGTGCTTGATGCCAGCACCGCAGCCACATTGCTTTCAGCCAGCGCCTGTGGCGATGCCGACGACATCTACTTCGATGGCAACCGCATCCTGCTCATCTGCGGCGAAGGCGCGGTCGAGCTGATTGACATGGCTCCCGGCCACGATCCCATCCTCATTCGAACGCGAAGGGGTGCGCGGACCGGATTGGTCGATCCCGATCGCAAGCGCTTATACGTCGCCCTTCCCGCCAGGGGAGCCCCGGCCGAAATCTGGGAACTTTCGATCGACTCGGGCCGAACGCCTCCGCGAAACTAGGCTCGCGTCGCCGACTGCTGAACCCAGCCCGGCGCGGTTCGAAGCCGCTTCGGGCGATGCACCTTCAATCCGGACGCCCGCTGCCAGCCGGCCATCTCGGCGATGCTCCAGGTCCTGACTCCGGGCCGGCTCTGCATGGCGAAGTAGAGTCCCAGCAACGCGGGGATCTGGCCGGCTGCTCCCGGCCGCTCGCTCCGCGCCGGCTCCTGGATGACGAATGCGCCTCCGGGGCGAAGCGCTCGCTTCACGCGGCCTGTCAGCTCCAGGTTCTGCTCGGCGGTGAGATGATGAGCGAGGTTCGACATGAGGACGAAGTCATATTGCTCGGAGCCGAGGTCCGCGGTCGTCGCGTCGCCCTCGCGGTGGACCAGCCGCTCGCCCAAGCCCTCCGCCGCCAAAAGCGGGGCCGCCACCTCGATCGCGTCGGGAAAATCCATCACTTCGGCACTCAAGCCGGAATAGCGCCGGCAGATCTCGGCCGCATAGTGACCGTGTGAGCCGCCGAGGTCGATCATCCGCCGAGCGCCCCGCGGAATCGGGATTCGCCGGGCGACCTCCGCGCCCGCGACGCCGGCGAGCGCGCGCATTCCGCGATGATAGAGATCGCGTTCAGCAGTGGACATGGAATCGTGGAAATCGAGCGGCTGTCCGCTCCGCACGAACTCCTCCAGCGTCTCCAGCCAGCGCCATTCGATGACCTGGAGCATCAGCTTGTCGCGTAGCGCGCGTCCGGCCGAACCGACCAGCCACCGGCGCGACCGCCGAGCGAGTTCGAACCGGCCGTCGGAAAGCCGCAAATATCCGGAGGCCGCCAGCGCATCGAGCAGCAGCGCCATCGGGGCCGTGGCCGCACCGCATGCCTGCGCGGCCTCTTCGGGCGTCAGTGGGCCATCAGCCAGGGCCTCGAAGACGCCGAGCTCGGCTCCAGCCATCACCGTCCGCGCCAGCAGCATTGCCGCGTGCGTGTCGATGAGCGCGCGAGGCGCGAGCTCAAGCTTCAGTGCAAGCCACTCGAGGACCGATTCCGGGATTGCACCAATCTTCATGCCCGCCCGATTGGCAGCGGCTGAACGTTTTCGACGGCGCCGGGGACAAAGGACTCGGGACTTCGCGTCGTGTCGCTCAAATATCTCACGCCGTTCG
>DASSIU010000073.1:0-2458 GCA_035691585.1 Sphingomicrobium sp.
ATGTCCAAGAGCCTGGGCAATACGGTCAACCCGCTCGACCTGATGAAGGAATATGGCGCGGACATCCTGCGCCTCTGGGCATTGAGCGTCGACTTCACCGAGGACCACCGGATCGGGAAGGAGATCCTCGCCGGCGTCGCCGACCAATACCGCAAGCTCCGCAATACGTTCCGCTACCTCCTCGGAGCGCTCGACGGTTTCAGCGAGGAGGAACGGCTCGGCGACGTCGCTCAATACCCCGAGCTCGACCGTTACATGCTCCACCTGACCGCGGTGCTCGACCAGAAGCTCCGCAACGCGGTCGATGACTTCGACTTCAACACCTACGTCCGGGCACTGACCGACTTCTGCAACGAGGATTTGAGCGCCTTCTATTTCGATATCCGCAAGGACAGCCTTTATTGCGACGCGCCGACAAGCACGAAGCGGCGGGCTTACCGGACGGTGCTCGACACCTTGTTCCAGGCGCTGGTGCGCTGGCTGTCGCCGGTCCTGGTATTCACCAGCGAGGAGGTCTGGGGCACTCGCCATCCGGAGGCGGGGTCGGTCCACCTACTCGAATGGCCGGTCATCCCGCCCGTCGATGCCGATGAGGAGCGGTGGAGCAAGCTCCGCGCCCTTCGCGCCGAGGTCACCGAGCGGATCGAACCGCTCCGCCGCGACAAGGTCATCGGATCGAGCCTCGAAGCAGAGGTCTGGGTTCCGAGCGACGAGGACCCGGACCTGCTCGAAGAACTGTTCATCACCTCGACAGTCCGCAATGGCGATTGGAAGGTGGTGAAGACCGAAAACCGCAAATGCGCGCGCTGCTGGCGGCTGCGGCCCGACGTCGATTCCGATTCAGAGCTCGACGCGCGCTGCGCCGAGGTCGTGAACGCCTGAGGAAATGCTGTCCTACGCCGCTCCTCTTATGCATGATGTGATCATGATCCTTGGAACCTCAGACTCTCGGGCCGTTGCTTGCCGCCACGCTAAAGTCAGCATTTTTGCGCCTGATCAGGTGACATTAGTGGCTTTAAGCATGGATATCGGCCGATGAAGGCGCGCCGGCTTGGCTTCCTTGTCGCGCTGCTGGTGTTTGGCCTCGACCAGCTCGTGAAGTGGATCGTCACCGGGCCGCTCGGTGTGAACTACATCGGCGCGGAGAAGTATCTGCTGCCGATCTTCCAGTTCACCTATACGCAGAACAACGGGATTTCGCTCGGCCTGCTCAACGCAACGACCGAGCTGGGGCGGTGGATGCTGGTCGCGCTGACCAGCGCGATCGCGCTCGGCGTCGCCTTCTGGATGGGCCGCGAGAAGAACCGCATCGACCAGCTGGCGCTGGGGATGGTGCTGGGCGGAGCGCTCGGCAACATCCTCGACCGGACGCTGCACGGCTATGTCGTCGACTTCGCCGACCTGCATTTTGGCGAATGGCGGCCGTTTTTGATATTCAATGTTGGCGATGCCGCGATTAGCATCGCCGTCGTGATCCTGTTGCTGCGCGCGTTCCTGAGCCGTAAGGATCAGGCAAAGGGCAGCGACCCCGAGGAGATACAAGAACATGCGTAAGCTTTTGACCGTCGTGGTGCTGGCAGCGACGGTAGCCACCAGCGGGTGCGCGACCATGCACCGCAACCGGGCGCGTGCCCGAGCCACGACCGGCGACGAGTTCGCGGTCGCGCGCAACGCCCCGCTGATCATTCCGCCCGACTTCAGCCTTGCTCCGCCCGTCGCGGGCACGGCGGGTCTCACTCCCTCGGAAGCGCAGCAACAGGCGATCGACGCCTTGTTCGGCGGCCCCGCGCCGCGCAGCGCCGGGGAGATGAGCATGCTCGAGGCAGCCGGGCGGAGCGACGCGCAGCTCGGCATCCGTAGTCAGGTGTGGGACCCCGATACCCGCCTGGTCGACAAGGGACAGGAAACGGTCAACATCCTGACCGCCGCGAATACCCAGACCAACATCGCCTCGGCGCAGCCCGGCCAGTAAGAGACCAGGAGCGAAGAAACAGGAATGGCAGAGACCAATTTCCCAGCGCGGCTGGTCGAGATCGAATCGATGCTCGACCGCTCGCGCCGCCGCTTCGAGGAAGGCACGCGCCTGGTCGAAGAGGCGCACAAGCTAATCGGCGACATCCAGCAGGTGATCATGGGCTCACCCCGCAGCGTCTCGCCGGAGGACAGCGAGGAAGCCGCCTCAAAGCTGCTCGCGAGCCTCAAGGCGACCGGCAGCGAAATGCCCGAGAGCCTGTGCGGCGGACGCCTGTCGGTCGACCAGGTGCAACGCCTGATCCGCATCGACGGTCACCCGATCGGGATCACCGAGATGGAATATCGGGTGCTCGAGCTGCTGGCGTTCGCGCGCAACAATGTCGTCACCCGCGCGATGCTGCTGAAGCACCTCTATCGCCGCGCCGACGACCAGCCGCAGCCGAAGATCATCGACGTGTTCATCTCCAAGCTCCGCAAGAAGCTC
>DASSIU010000074.1:0-3537 GCA_035691585.1 Sphingomicrobium sp.
TCGGCCTCGATAAGGTTGGTAAGGGCGCCCGTCGCCATCGGCCCGCGCCAGGCCAACGCATGCCCCGGCGAGACCAATTGTCCGAGCGACAGGAATCGAATTCCGTGAGCTTCCACCGGGATCAGCTGCTCGCCCTCGGCGCTCGGTCTCGTATGCGTACCCAGCAGGGTCGGCTGCGAAGGCCCATAAACGTCGGCATCGATCAGCCCGACCTTCTTCCCCGCCTTCGCAAGCGCGATCGCGAGATTGGCCGAGACGGTCGACTTGCCGACCCCGCCCTTGCCGCTGCCGATCGCGATCAGGGTGCGCATCGGCTTGGCGGCGGTCATCGCGATGCGGGCTTCGTTGACCCCTGGCAAGGCGGTCGCGGCCGCTCCGAGCTCGTTCTCGAGCCGCTTGCCCTCGCTTTGGCTGAGGCCGGTCGCATCGACGATGATCGTCGCGACGCCATTGACCAGCTTGCGCGAGCGAATGCGTTCGTCGTGCGGCAGGTCGGTCAGCGGGTCGGCGGGATGGGCCATGTGGGCGCACATAGGAAGCATGGCCGCGCTTGCCACTGTTTTTCGTGTCGCATCCCTCTATATTCCCACGCCGATGGACATGATCAGCGGGTGGGGCGGCCGGTTTCGCGGCCTGTTCACCGACACCAAGGGGCCCTGGGGCCATGGCAGCGACGACGGCGGCGAGGCGCCTCCTGACGATGGCGCGGGCAATGGCCCATGGGGCGAACCGTCACGGCGTGGACGTCGCTCCGGCATCGGCGGAGCCAATGTTTCCGCCCTCGATGAGCTCCTGCGTCGCAGCCGCGCTCGCTTCGGCGGTGGCGGCGGCCTGCCCGGTCGCCCGGACGGCTCGCTGATCCTGTGGGGTCTGGCCGGCCTTGTGGTCCTGTGGCTGATCTTCACCTCCTTCCATTCGATCGCGCCGGGGCAGCGCGGTGTTGTCACGCGCTTCGGACGCTACAGCTCAACGCTAGGGCCCGGGGTCAGCATGACCCTGCCGGCGCCAATCGATCGGGTGAAGAAGCTCGATGTCGAAGCCATCCGGACCGTCGACCTCGGGTCATCGAGTTCCGACGATCTGATGCTGACCGGCGACCAGAATTTGATCGATCTTGCTTACAACGTGCGCTGGAATATCCGGACCCCGGAGCTCTATCTGTTCCAGCTGGCGCAGCCGGATGAGACGATCCAGGAGGTCGCCGAAAGCGCAATGCGCGCGGTGATCAGCCAGGTGACGCTCAACGATGCGATGGGTGACCGACGCGCCGAGATCGAGCAGCAGGTCGCTCAGAACATGCAGCGTATCCTTGATGCCTACCGTTCCGGAATTCAGGTGCAAGGAATTGCGATCAAGCAGGCCGATCCGCCATCGCAGGTGAACGACGCCTTCAAGGAGGTGACCGCGGCCCAGCAGGATGCGCAAACCTCTATCAACAATGCCAACGCCTACGCCCTGCAGCTGCGACAGAAGGCGCAGGGCGAGGCGACGGCGTTCGACAAGGTCTATGCGCAGTACAAGCTCGCGCCGGAAGTGACCCGGCGGCGCATGTATTACGAGACAATGGAAGATGTCCTCTCCAAGATCGACAAGACGGTCGTCGAGGTTCCCGGCGTAACGCCATACCTGCCGCTCCCCGAAGTAAAGAAGAAGCAGCCGCAGGGAGCGCCCCAATGATCGCGCTCATTCGCCGACATCCGGTGGCAACGGCAATCATTGCGGTCTTCGTACTCGGCCTGCTCCTGATGAGCTTCCCAATCATCCCGGAGACGCAGGAAGTCGTCATGGTCCGGTTCGGAAAGCCGGTCGCCGTTCTGAACCAGTACGAGCCGGGCAGGCCCATCGGGGCAGCAGGGGCCGGGCTCGCCTTCCGGGTCCCGTTTGTCGATCAGCTCGTGTGGATCGATAAGCGCGTCCAGGATGTCGACATGCAGCCGCAGCAGGTGCTGTCGACCGACCAGCGGCGGCTTCAGGTCGATGCCTTCGCGCGTTACCGCATCATCGACCCGCTCCTGATGTTCATCCGCGCCGGCACGGAAGACCAGCTGAAGGAGCAGCTCAAGCCGATTCTTGGGTCAGAGGTCCGTAATGAGCTGGGCCGAGTCGAGTTCGCCTCGCTGCTGACTCCCGAGCGACAGGGGATCATGGACAGCGTCAAGAGCTCGCTCAATCGCATCGCCCGGCAATATGGCGTCGAAGTCCTCGACGTGCGCATCAAGCGCACCGATCTGCCGGACGGGGCGCCGCTTACCGCCGCATTCGATCGGATGCGGACCGCGCGTTACCAGGAAGCGCAGTCGATCCGCGCCCAGGGAAACAAGCAGGCGGCGATCATTCAGGCTGAGGCGGATGCGGAAGCCGCACAAATATATGCCGCGAGCTTCGGGAAGGATCCCGATTTCTACGATTTTTACCGAGCGATGCAGAGTTATCGGATAACCTTCGTCGGCGACCCGAAGAACCCGGTCGCGAACACCAACATCATTTTGTCGCCGCAAAATGACTATCTGAAGGAATTCTCTGGACGCAATCCGGGCAAATAGGATTGTCCGGACCCCCTGCGTTCAAATGGCGTTAAGGCCACGGCGACATTAGCGCCTTGCGTCCCACCTGAATTGATGGAGTATCGATGAGGTCGAAGGAGTCCGGAAAAGTGCGCTATGCCTATGGGGTCACGATGGCTCTGCTCATCGGGGGAACGGCGTTTTCTCTCGCAACGGGGCAGGCGGGGGCTCAGGTTCCGCAGAACGCACCGGGGACGTCGTCGCTGGCGCCGCGCGCCGGTGCTCCAATGTCCTTCGCGGACCTGGTCGCCAAGCTGCAGCCGGCGGTGGTCAACATCTCGACCAAGCAGCGGATCCCCGTCAAAAACCAGACCGACCCGTTCGAGCAATTCTTCCGCCAGTTCGATCCCAACCAGCAGGGCGACAATAGCGGAAACGGCGGCAGCAGCGGGGGAACCAACGGTCAGCCGCGCACCCGCGAGGCGGGATCGCTCGGCTCCGGCTTCATCATTTCGCCCGACGGTTACATCGTCACCAACAACCATTTGATCCAAGGCCTCACCGGTACGGGAACCGTTGACACCGTCACCGTCACCACCACCGACCGGCACGAATATCCGGCGCGGATCGTCGGTCGCGACGAGACCTCGGACCTCGCGCTGCTGAAGATCGACGGTCGCAACCTGCCGTTCGTTCGGTGGGGCGACAGCACAAAGGCGCGGGTCGGCGACTGGGTCCTCGCGATCGGCGATCCCTATGGCGTTGGAAGCACCGTCACCGCCGGGATCATCTCCGCGCTCCATCGCGGGATCACGGGCGTCGGCGCGTACGATCGCTACATCCAGACCGACGCGGCGATCAATATGGGCAATAGCGGCGGCCCCATGTTCGACCTCGACGGCAACGTCATCGGCATCAACTCGGCGCTGATCTCGCCGACCGGAGCGTCGGTCGGCATCGGCCTCGCGATTCCCGCCGAGGCCGCCAAGCCGGTGATCGATTCGCTGATGAAGGGCCAGCGCCCGCAGCGCGG
>DASSIU010000075.1:0-5010 GCA_035691585.1 Sphingomicrobium sp.
ATGCCAGACCTCCACTCCGGTCAGTCGGTCGAGCCGATAGTCGATCGGGCCATTGACCTCGATCACCAGCATCTTCGTTTCGATGAGCTCGATGAACGGCAGGAACAGTTCTCGGTTGAGCCCATCCTTGTAGAGATCGTGCGGGGGGCGATTGGATGTGGTCACCACCTTCACGCCCTCGTCGAGCAATTTTCCGAACAGGCGCGAGAGGATCATCGCATCGGCGGGATTGGTGATTTGCATTTCGTCGAAGCAGAGGAGCTTCGCCTCGGCCGCGATCCGTTCGGCGACGGGTTCGATCGGATTGCCTTCCTCGCGCTCACGAGCGAGCCGCAGGCGCGCGTGTGTCTCCAGCATGAATTCGTGGAAATGGACTCGCCGCTTCGGCTGGATGTCGAGGTGCGCGAAGGTGAGGTCCATCAGCATCGACTTGCCGCGGCCGACGCCGCCCCAGAGGTAAACTCCCGACGGACCGTCGCTGTCCGGCCTGAGCAGTCGAGCGAAGAAGCCGCCCTCGGCGAAGCTCCGAGCCAATCGATCAAGTGCTGCAACGGCTCGCTCCTGGGCGGGATCGGGCTTCAGCTCGTGAGCGGTGATCAGAGCGTCGTAGGCGACCCGTACGGGTCCGCTCATCGCGCCGAAGGTCCGTTCGGGCGGTTGACCTTCTTCAGCGTCCCGCTGAAGCTGTAGCAATTCTCGCCATTCTGCTTGACCACGCCCTGCAGGAACGCGAACCCGCGGGTCTGCTTCACCAGCTCGACATGTGAATCGAGCGGGGAGCCGGCCTGACCGCGCGCGAGGAAATGCGTGGTGAGGTCGAGCGTCACGTAATGCGCACGCTCCATGCCCGCGCACAGGCCGCCGGCGAACAGCGACATGTCGATGAAGCTCATGATCGCGCCGCCATGAATCGACCCGCCCATGTTCATATGATCCTCGGTCGGGAACATCCGGGCGATCCCGCGGCCCGGCCCATCGGGCCTGAACAAAAGGCGGCCGGTGGCGGCGGCGAAGCTGGAGCGGGGAAAGTCGCCCCAGCTGTACCAGCCTTCGTGATCGGGATCGGGCGTCGCGCCCCGAGGAACGCCTACGTCCTCTAGCCCTTCGGCCTGGTAGGTCTCGTCGCTCACGCGGTCCGTTCGGCGATCAGCTTCTTTTCTTGTGCGATCGCCTTCGCCGGGTTCAGGCCCTTCGGGCACACGTTCGTGCAATTCATGATCGTGTGGCAACGATACAGGCGGAATGGATCCTCCAGCTGGTCAAGCCGCTCGCCCGTCGCTTCGTCCCGGCTGTCGGCAATCCAGCGATAGGCCTGGAGGAGCACCGCGGGGCCGAGATAGCGGTCAGAGTTCCACCAGTAGCTTGGGCAGCTGGTGGTGCAGCAGAAGCAGAGGATGCATTCATAAAGGCCGTCGAGCTTGGCGCGGTCTTCGGGAGATTGCAGCCGTTCGCGCGACGGCGGGGGGCTGACGGTCTTCAACCACGGCTGGATCAGCGCATATTGAGCGTAGACATGGGTCAAGTCAGGAACGAGGTCCTTGACCACTTCCATGTGCGGCAGCGGCGTGATTTGCACGTCACCTTTCAACTCCGCGATGGCGGTGGTGCAGGCGAGGCCGTTCCGCCCTTCCATGTTCATCGCGCACGATCCGCAAATGCCCTCGCGGCACGAGCGGCGGAAGGTCAATGTCGGGTCGATCTCATTCTTGATCTTGATCAGCGCGTCGAGGACCATCGGCCCGCATTTATCGAGGTCGATTGTGTAGCGGTCGAAGCGCGGATTGGCGCCGCCGTCAGGGTCGTAGCGGTAGATCTTGAAGGTCTTGAGCCTTTTGCCCTCTTCGGGCTTCCATGTCCGGCCCCTGGTGATCTTGCTGTTCTTGGGAAGGGTGAATTCGGCCAACGCGCTGCGCTCCTTGCTCGGCGGAGCCGCTAGCACGCGGGGAGGGCCGAAGAAAAGGCCGCCCGGTCGCCCAGGGCGGCCACTCTTCTACCGCAGGAGCCCGCTGATCACCTGCGCGATCAGCATCGTCCGCGGGTCGACGGCGTAGAGATAGCCGTTGTCGTAATAATAGCGGTAGCGCGGTGTGAGGTCGTATCGCCGCCGAAGGTCATAGGGGATCCGGCCGTAGGAATAGGGACTTGCGTAGCCGCTCCGCCACCGCTCGCCGCGATAGAGCTTCCTGGCCTGGCCGGGAGGCATGCATCCATTATGTTTCTTGGCGAGGCCGGGCGGACATCCGCGATCCGCGAATCCGAAGCCTTCCTTATGGCCGCGGCCGTGGCCATGGCCGGGATCCGCGAGGGCAGGGCCAGCCAGTCCAAGCGCGGCGCCCCCGGCGAGCAGTAGCAGGTGTTTCATCAACGCATCCTCTTGTCGTTCTGCATCGGGAACAACGCTCGGGATTGGAAAAGTGCCGGGCGCCCACGCGAAAAGGGCCGGCGATGAGCGCCGGCCCTTCGTGCGGATTGAGCAACGATTACGATCCCGGAACAGTGATGACCTTGGTCACCGCATAGGAAGATGGGTCGACGACATAGACATAACCGTCAGTCGAGACATACCGCTCGTTCGGATCGAGGTGGTATTGCGTGACCACGGTCTGCGGCAGCGTACTATATTCCGTGTAGGTGTAATTCTTCGGGAACACGAAGCCGACGCCGATGTCCCTCGCCTGGTCGCGGGTGAGGCGGTTCCAGGCGACGCATTCGCCGTTGCGCCATCCGCTGCACTTGATCGTGTTCGAATAATGCCGGGCGACGGCCGGGGTGGTGGAAAGCGCCGCGACGGCCGCGCCAAGCGCGAGAAACGTCTTGATCATGAGATCCTCCTTCCAATGGGAAGAAAACGGATGGTCGTCCGGAGCGGTTGCCCGTTTCATTTTCCGGCAATCAGTTTTTAATGTTGGGGTCGGCGCGGTTGCGGCGTCGGGACCACCTCGCTAATCGGGCGCCGCGTTCCTCAAGAGCGGCGACTCCCCTGAAGCTGCCGCCGGACAAACAGAAAGGTTGGAAAGCGGCCACATGGCTCGGAAGAAGATTGCGCTGATCGGCGCCGGAATGATCGGTGGAACCTTGGCCCACCTCGCGGCCATGCGGGAGCTCGGCGATATCGTCCTGTTCGACGTCGTTGAGGGCATTCCGGAAGGCAAGGCGCTCGACATCGCCGAGGCCGGACCCGTCGACGACTTCGACGTCAAGCTCAAGGGCACGACGGACTATGCCGACATCGAAGGCGCTGACGTCTGCATCGTCACCGCCGGCGTCGCCCGCAAGCCGGGCATGAGCCGCGACGACCTGCTCGGCATCAACCTCAAGGTGATGAAGGCGGTCGGCGAGGGCATTCGCAAGCACGCGCCCGGCGCTTTCGTGATCTGCATCACCAACCCGCTCGACGCGATGGTCTGGGCGCTGCGCGAATTCTCAGGGCTTCCGCACAAGATGGTGGTCGGTATGGCCGGCGTGCTCGACAGCGCGCGCTTCCGGCATTTCCTCGCCGAAGAGTTGGGCGTCAGCGTCGAGGACGTCACCGCCTTCGTGCTCGGGGGCCACGGGGACACGATGGTGCCGGTCGTCGGCTATTCGACCGTTGCCGGAATCCCGATTCCGGACCTCGTGAAGATGGGCTGGACCGCGCAGGACAAGATCGACGCGATTGTGAAGCGCACCCGCGGCGGCGGCGGCGAGATCGTGGCGCTGCTGAAGACCGGCTCCGCCTACTACGCGCCGGCGACCAGCGCGATCTCGATGGCCGAGAGCTTCCTGAAGGACAAGAAGCGCGTGCTTCCATGCGCCGCGCACCTCACCGGCCAGTACGGCGTCAACGACCTCTACGTCGGCGTTCCGGTGGTCCTCGGCGCCGGCGGCGTGGAGCGGATCGTCGAGATCGAGCTTGACGCACAAGCGCGCCAGAATTTCGACGTCAGCGTCGATGCGGTGAAGGAGCTGCTCGAGGCCTGCAAGCAGATCGACAACAGCCTCGCCAGCGAAGAAGCCGTCGCATGAGCATTCTCGTCGACCGCAACACCAAGGTCATCACCCAGGGGATGACCGGCGAGACCGGCACTTTCCATACCCAGCAGGCGCTCGCCTACGGCACGCAGATGGTTGCTGGCGTCACGCCGGGAAAGGGCGGCTCGGAACATCTCGGGCTGCCCGTATTCAACACGGTACATGAAGCGGTCGCCAAGACCGGGGCGACTGCCAGCGTGATCTACGTGCCGCCGCCGTTCGCCGCAGACTCGATCCTCGAAGCGATTGACGCCGAAATGCCGCTGATCGTGACGATCACCGAAGGCATTCCCGTGCTCGACATGGTTCGCGTCAAGCGCGCGCTTTCCGGCTCGAAGTCGCGGCTGATCGGGCCCAATTGCCCGGGCGTGCTGACGCCGAACGAATGCAAGATCGGAATCATGCCCGGCAACATCTTCAAGAAGGGCAGCGTCGGGGTGGTCAGCCGCTCGGGCACGCTCACCTATGAGGCGGTGTTCCAGACCACCAACGAGGACCTTGGGCAATCGACCGCGGTCGGCATCGGCGGCGATCCGGTCAAGGGCACAGAATTCATCGACATCCTCGAGATGTTCCTCGCCGACGACGAGACCCAGTCGATCATCATGATCGGCGAGATCGGCGGAAGCGCCGAGGAGGACGCCGCGCAGTTCCTAGCGGACCAGGCGAAGCGGGGGCGCCGCAAGCCCGTCGTGGGCTTCATCGCGGGTCGCACCGCGCCGCCGGGCCGGCGCATGGGCCATGCCGGAGCGATCGTCTCAGGCGGCAAGGGCGACGCGGAAAGCAAGATCGCGGCGATGGAGGCGGCTGGAATTACCGTCAGCCCAAGCCCATCTGAATTGGGCAAGACGCTCAAGGAGTTGCTGGTTTCGGCATAGCTGTTCCCCGGCGAAGGCCGGGGCCCAGGAGCCGGTAGGCTAAGATAAGATGGAGAAAGCCGGGTACGTTTACTTCATGGCGAACCGGCAGACCGGGACGATCTACACGGGAGTCACGAGC
>DASSIU010000076.1:0-5527 GCA_035691585.1 Sphingomicrobium sp.
TGACGCTCGCTTTCCTGCGCAACGGCTCGGCGCCGGGAGGGCTTGAGCTCTACGGCTGGACCGCAATCGATCCGCAGGGGCACCGTACGACGGTGAGGCTGTCGAACATCCGCTTCAATGTCGCGGTACCCGACAGCGCATTCACTTACGCGGAGCCGAAGAAGAAAAAACGATGAACAAAGTTGCGTTTTGCGACTTGTTCATCGGCGCGTCAGGGGAGGCCGGCTACAGATAAGCTTGATCCTGTAGCGACCGGGGTTTCCCCCTGTTACCCGGGTTTGCAGGTTCCCTTGCGTGACACACGCTCGGCCGGCCCTCGCTCCATGCCCCCGGAGCGGGGGCCTTTTTCTTTCTTCACTCGGCAGGGTAAGCGCAAAGGCGTGAGCAAACGGCTGAAAATCGCATCGTGGAACATCAACTCGGTCCGCGCCCGGACGGCGCTGGTCGAGCGCCTGATCGTCGAGCAGCAGCCCGACATCCTGTGCCTTCAGGAAACTAAGGTCCTCGACGCTATCTTCCCGTTCGAGCTGTTCGATCGGCATGGCTACGTCCACCGGCAACTGAACGGCCAGAGGATGCATCATGGGGTCGCGATTCTCAGCCGGGTGCCCCTGAAAGATCCCGGCAAGCACGACTGGCAGGACAATGGCGAGGCACGGCACGTCGGTGTCCGGCTCGAATGCGGCGTCCGGCTCGAGAACGTCTACGTGCCCGCCGGTGGCGACACGCCCGACCGCACCGTCAATGTGAAGTTCGGCCAAAAGCTCGACTTCATCGATCGCATGACACGATGGTCGGAGGGATTAAGGGAGCCAACCGTCATCGTCGGCGATTTCAACGTCGCTCCGCTCGAATGCGACGTCTGGAGCCACAAGGCGCTACTGACTGTCGTCAGCCACACCCCGATCGAGGTGGAGGCACTGACGAGACTCAGGCACACCCACGACTGGATCGATATCGGCCGCAAGTTCGTGCCCGCACCCGAACGCTGCTTCACCTGGTGGAGCTATCGCTCGCCCGACTGGACCAGAAATGACCGCGGCCGCCGGCTCGACCACATGTGGGCTTCGCCCGAGCTTGCTGGCAATCTGAAGGCGCATGAGGTCCTCGAGGCGTGCCGGAACTGGCAGCGGCCCTCGGACCACGTGCCGCTGATCCTGGAAATCGAAGCATGAAGGGGAGCGCCGTCCGCGCTGGAATCGCGATGCTTCGCGGGGGCCGGCCAGTGCGGATCGCCGGCGCTGTGTCGATGACGGTCTTGTCCGTGGAAACGGGAACCCAGGAGATGCTGGACCTGCTCGACCCCGACCATTGCGCACGCCTGCTCATTAGCGGGGAGCGCGCTGCCGCGCTCAACCTCTCCAACGAACGCGATGCGGCTGATCCAGCCGCACCCGTGTTGATTGGCCACGCCGAATGGCTCGACGCAGCAACGGCCTTGGCCGTCGCCGACCCAGGCCGCGACCTCGACCGGGGACCCGTCGGCCCGCTTCAGCCGATTGCCGCTGAATGCGTCGAGACCAGCCGAGTCGCGCTTGACCTCACCCGTTCGGCGGGGCTCTTGCCGGCGGTGTGGGTACTCGATCCGGGCCTTGCCGCACTATCCGTGCCCCTTGATGACGTTATTCGCGAGCGTCGGCAGCCGTCGGTCGAGATTGTCGCACGCGCGAAGTTGCCATTGGAGGACATGCCCCCAACGCAAATCGTCGCCTTCCGCGCTTCAGACGATGGGCAGGAGCATGTCGCCTTGGTGGTCGGCGCATTTGGCGGGCGACCGCCGCTTGTCCGGCTGCACAGCGAGTGCTTGACCGGCGACGTGTTCGGGTCGCTGAAATGCGATTGCGGACCTCAGCTCAAGGCGGCGCTGCGCATCATCGGCGACGCCGGCGGCGGCGTTCTGCTCTACCTGCGCCAGGAAGGCCGCGGGATCGGCCTGGCGAACAAAATTCGTGCTTACTCGCTTCAAGACCGCGGACTCGACACGGTCGATGCCAACCTTCGCCTCGGATTTGCGGACGATGAGCGCGATTACGGCCACGCGGCGGCAATGCTCCGCACGCTCGGGATCAGCGAGGTGCGCTTGCTCACCAACAATCCGAAAAAGGCGCTTGGTCTTAAAGCGGCTGGCATCGAGGTCACCGAACAAGTCTCTCACCAGATGCCCGCCAACCCGCACAACGCCGACTATCTCGCGACCAAGCGGAAGCGTTCCGGTCATCTCCTGGGCTAAACTAGTCCAACGATGGCCGCGACCTCATCGAAGCTGTGCGCAATCAGCTTGACGCCGACCGATCGCAGCATCCCCTCGTGGCCATCGAAGCAGTGGAGGCCGGCCGCAAGACCGATCACCGTTGCACCCGATGCGAGCGCGCCCGTGGCACCTACCTTCGAATCTTCGAGAATCACGGTCCGGCCGATGTCGGCGCCCAGTTGACGGGCAGCATGGAGGTAGACGTCCGGAGCGGGCTTGCCGCGCCCGACATGCTCGCGGCCGCTATAGATGTGCGGCTCGAACGCTTCGCGCAGGCCGAGATGATCGAGATGCGTCCGTACCCAGCGGGTCGAGCTCGATGATGCGACCGCCTTCGGCAGATCCCAGGGCAATGCCCGAACAAAATCGACCGCGCCCGCGACAGCCGCAATGCCTTCGCGCCGGGCGCGGGCGCTCGCTTCACGCGTTCCTTCATGGAATTCCGGGGGCAGAGTACGCCCGATCCGTGCCTCCACGGTATCAATGAAATCTTGTCCTGCGAGGCCGGTATAATGTTCGACCGCCTCGGCAACGCTGGTCGGGTGACCGAGACGGGTCAACAACTCGGCGAGCATTTGATTGGCTTCGAACTCGCTTTCGAGGAGCACTCCGTCGAAGTCGAAGATGATTGCTTCGAAGCGCATGTCAGGCTTCAAAGAGTGCCGTGCCAACCCGCACCGCGGTGGCGCCGAGCATGACGGCGGACTTGAAGTCGCCAGACATTCCAATGCTCAAGCCAGTGACGCCATGGCGCCGGGCAAGCTTGGCGAGCAGCGCGAAATAGGGCGTCGGCTCCAAGCCTACGGGCGGAATCGCCATCAGTCCGGCGAGTGGCAAGGGCGAGGCGCGAACCGCGCCGATGAGTGAACCGACTTCACCGATCGGGCAGCCGCCCTTCTGCTCCTCCTCGCCAATATTGACCTGGATGTAGACAGTGGGAAATCGCCCTGCCCTCTCCGCCTCCTTCACGAGCGCGTCGAGCAGCGAGGGGCGGTCGAGCGAATGGATCGTGTCGAACATCCTGACGGCTTCGGCAGCCTTGTTCGACTGCAAGCGCCCGATGCCGTGCAGGCGCACATCCGGATAGCGCCCAAGGAGCGCCGGCCATTTGGCGTGCGCCTCCTGCACACGATTTTCGCCGAATTCGCTTTGCCCAGCGACGATCAGCGCCTCGATCTCCTCGGCAGTTCGGCCCTTGCTGACGGCGATCAGCTGAATGTCGGCAGGATCGCGCTTGGCGAGCGCCGCTGCCTTCGCGATCTCATCCAAAATGCTTTGGCGTCTGTCCTCAGCGCTGCTCATCGACTCTGGCTATAGGAAGCGCCATGATCTGCCGCCAGACGCGCCAACGCGATGGCTGATCGTCCACGGCGGGCCCGGCCCACAGCATTGAAAGGCTCTCGTCGGATGGGCGAGCAACGCGACGCGAAAATCGCGGCGCCCGGTTCACTGGCTGGGCTGGGATTTAGGCGCTCAGAACTTGAACGCGGTACCGACGTACACCGCCTGGCTGTCGCGACGGTCGTCTTGCAGCGTCGACAGGCGATCACGCTCGATATTGTAGCGCACGCCGCCAGTCACCGCGACGTGGCGTGACAGCGAGTAGGAGGCGCCGGCGTCGAGCGAGACATTGTCGCCACGACGAAGGGCGGCGACCGGGTTGCCGGTCGTCCGCTCCGTGCCAACAGCGACGCGGGTGCTGAGACTATTGCTCAAGGAATAACTGACGCCCAGCACGGCGCTCTCGCGGCCCGCGAGCGCGGGATCGGCGCTCTTCACCTTGGCCACGTCGCCGGAAACGGCGAAGCGGTGCCAGCCGACCGCGACACCGAGGTTATACCCGGTCGGAGTCAAAGCATTGATCGCGGTGGTCGGAGCCGATCCTTCGGCCAGGCGAGTCTCGCTCGGGGCAAGCACTCGGGCGCGAATCGCCACTCGAACTTGCGACGGGCGGCCCTTGGCTGGCGCTGGCGTAAACTTGAAATCATCCAGCGCCAGATTCTTGCCGGCGAGCGCCGCGGCAAGCTTCGGATCGGCGTTGGCCGGAGTGAAGGAGGAGACCGGATCAAAGCTCAGCGCCACGGGAGCGGGACGTTTCTTGCCCTGGATCCCGGTCGCGAAAGCCGGAGTCAGCACGAGGCCGACCGCGGCGGCGGCCGCAGCCAATCTGGCTCCCTTGTGCTTAGCGACTCTGAGCACATTCAACTCCCTGTCAGGGTCGATATAGTCGTAGGCAGATGAATGTTCCACGACCGGAGTCGATTCCTTTGCCCCCTGTTGCTGACTCAACACAATCCGACGGTCGAACTGCTCATGCTTGCGAGCGGGGCGCGAGCATCTATAACGCCTGCCGACCCGATTTCCCGATGTTTAAGGACCTTCGATGACACGCCTGTACACGACTGCCGCCCTCATGGTCCTGGCTCTCACGACACCGGGCTGCGCGCGCAATCGCAACGTCCCCGTCGAGCTCGCGCCCTCGCAGGTGACGACCCTCGCGATCAATTCCTACCTGTGGCGCGCCGCCGTCGACACCGTGTCCTTCGCGCCCTTGCTCCAGGCCAATGCCCAGAGCGGGGTCATCATCACCGACTGGTACACGAATCCGAAGGCCCCCGGCGAACGGGTCAAGCTGACGGTCGCGATCCTCGATCCCGACCTTCGCGCTGACGGTGTTCGCGTCTCAGCGGCCAAGCAGGTCTATCAGAACGGCGCCTGGGTTGATGCGCCGGTGACCGCGGCCACCGTCCAGAAGCTCGAGGATATCATCCTGACCCGCGCCCGCGACCTCCGCCGCGCCGCCGTCCGAGGATAATTCCGCGCATGACCAGCGGGCGCTTCGACCCGGGCTCGGCTGACCGCCGCTGGCAGAAGCGGTGGGAAGAGGCGCGGAGCTTTGCCGCCGATAGCGCCAGCAACAAGCCGAAGACCTACGTGCTGGAGATGTTCCCCTATCCTTCGGGGCGCATCCACATGGGCCACGTCCGCAACTACACGATGGGCGACGTGATCGCCCGCTACCGCCGCATGCAAGGCCATGAAGTGCTCCACCCAATGGGTTGGGACGCGTTCGGCATGCCAGCCGAGAATGCGGCGATGGAACGCAAGGTACATC
Organism: Sphingomicrobium sp.; assembly: GCA_035691585.1. GTDB lineage: Bacteria > Pseudomonadota > Alphaproteobacteria > Sphingomonadales > Sphingomonadaceae > Sphingomicrobium. Next base: position 5,367 of record DASSIU010000076.1, read on the forward strand.
CTGGCGAATGGACCTGGGCGAACATCCGGGCGATGCGCGAACAGCTCAAGAGCATTGGCTTCGCGCTGGACTGGGATCGCGAGTTCGCGACCTGTGACCCGGCCTATTACGGGCAGGAGCAGGCGCTCTTCCTCGACCTGTTCGATGTCGGCCTGGTCTAT
>DASSIU010000077.1:0-2124 GCA_035691585.1 Sphingomicrobium sp.
CTGCTCGAGCTCGAGATGCGCGCGGCGAAGCTGAGCGAGGCCGGCGAACCCGAGCTGTGCGCCGCGCTTGGCCTTCCGGACAGCCCGATCTGGCTGGCCGACGGCTACAATGACGCGGCGATCATCGAGGTCGCCGACGAAGCCGCTGTTCGCGCCACCGACCCGAATTTCAGGGCCCTCAAGGCAATCCATCGAATGGCGGTGGTGACCGCTCCCGGCGACCGCCAGGACGTCGTCAGCCGGGTGTTCGTTCCGTACCTCGGGATCGATGAGGACCCGGTCACCGGCTCGGCGCACGCGGCGCTGGCGCCCTACTGGACGAAGCGGCTCGGGCGCGGCGAGTTCACCGCGCTCCAGGCGAGCGCGCGTACGGGGCTACTCAACTGCCGCCTCGAAAATGACCGTGCCGTCCTCGGCGGCCATTGCCAGACAGTGATCGTGGGGCAATTTCAGCTATGAAGCTGCTGCTCGCCCTGCTCGCGCTGCTTGCCACCCCCGCGGCGGCGAGCCCGGCATCGGACCGAGCGGCGATCCTGACCGTCGTCGAACACATGGAAGACGCGTGGAACCACGGCGATTTTCGCGGCTACATGGCGGGGTTCAAGAATCCTGACGTGGTGTTCGTTTCGGGCGGCAAGTTCCAGCAGGGTTGGCAAGGCACGCTCGACCATTACGTCCGCGACTACGGCGGCTCCCCCGAGCGCCGGGGCAAGCTGCATTTCTACAACATGAAGGTCGACATCCTCGCGCCCGACGCGGCGATGCTGGTCGGACAGTACCGGCTGGAGCGCGGCACTCGCGTCACCGAGGGCGTGAACACGCGCCTATTCCGGAAGATCGCGGGCCACTGGCTCATCACGATGAACCATGTCTCTGCCTACGACGTAACTCCTACTTCGAGCGCGCCAACAGCGCGCTGAGGTCGCCTTTCCAGAACTTCGCCCAGGTATGGGTGCCGTGGCCGTGAGTCTCCGGCGTCTCGGGAATGAGCCGGAAGCGCGCGGTCGGCATCCGCTTCAGCGCCTCGGCGGGGACGGGCAGGTTCCTTGGATTGATGAAGTCATCCGCCGAGTTGACCCACATCAGAGGCGCCTTGATCCGATTGAGGTTCGGCCACGGGTTGTAGTTGCGCGATGAATCCAGCTGGTAGATCGCATCATTCGCGTCGAAATGCTTGAGCCCCTCGGCCACGCGCTGCTCGGCATAGGCGCTGGCCGCCTGCCGGGTCGGGTAATGCTCCTGGTAGTAGAGCGGCGCGGCGCCGGCGATGAAGAGGATGCTCTCGGTCGTCCGCATGCCGGTCAGCGGTTCCGTCGTGTAATTGCCGCCTTGCCAGGCGGGGTCCGCCTCGATCCCGTCGATGGCGAGCTGCCGCCACATGCGATTGAGGCCAGCGATCTCGATCGGTTCGCAGGCGAGCGGCATCAGTGCGCTCATGAAATCCGGGTAGGTCTCGCCCCAGACGAAACTCATCATGCAGCCCATCGAGGTGCCCATGATCAGCCGCAGGTGGGCCACTCCGAGGCCTTCCGTCAGCATCCGGTGCTGGGCCAGGATCATGTCGTCATAGTCGTATTTGGGGAAATGCATCCGCATCCCGTCGGACGGCTTCGATGAGCCGCCGTGACCGATGTTGTCCGGCAGGATGACGTAATAGCGGTTGATGTCGAGCGGCTGACCGGGCCCGTAGAGCTCGTCGGCGAATTGGGGGACCAGGAAGTTCTTTCCGCTTCCTCCAGTACCGTGGAGGACCATCACCGCATTGTCGATCTGCCCGGCGGCATTGCGGTGCGGCGTGCCGAGCGTCGTCACATGCATCCGCACCTGCGGCAGCGCCTCGCCATCGCGGAAGTGGAAGTCCTTGAGGATCACGTCCTGTTCGTGGGTCGGCCATGTCTTGGCCGGAAGCGCCGCGGTCTGGGCAGCCAGGGCGAGAAGCAACGACAGCATGGACTATCCTTTCAGTTTCGCCTCGAGCGCATCGATCAGCGGAAGCTGGCTTGGAAGCATCAAAAGGCGGGCTTCGGCAAGTGACATCCAGCGTGCTTCGGTGACTTCGGGAAAGCGTTCCAACCTTCCGCTGCGAGGCGGCCATTCCAGTTCGAATTCATTCGAGCGGATCTC
>DASSIU010000078.1:0-4585 GCA_035691585.1 Sphingomicrobium sp.
TTGAAGGTCGCCGGCGAGGCGGGCTGTGAGGGGAGGGATCAGTCCTCGCCGGCGACTTGAAGACTAATTAGATATTCGCGCTTCGTTCCACCAATCAAACGCTCGGCGAGATCGATAAATAGGACTTATCGAGTCGGCTCAGCGGTGGCCGAGCGCCTCTTCAATTCGACGAACGGCGTCGGCCCATGCGCGCGTTTCCGGGGCGATCAGCTCGAAGTGCCCGGAGGCAGGAATCCAGTCGATTGTCACTCTGTCTCCGGCCGCCGTCATCCGGCGCTGGTAGTCGGCCGCGAGCACCGTCGGGATGATCGGATCGTCGAGCCCGTTGACGAGATATTGGCGGATGCCGAGCGGCGCGAGACGGGGCACCGACGTCTCGGTGTAATGGCCCCCTGCCAGCGTGGCGCTGACCGTCGTCCCGCAGCCATTGGGGACTCGGGTTTCCTCCTCGAGGTCGGGAAGCCCGCCTAGGCTGACGACCGCGGCGATTGGTATCGGGTCGGCGCTCCGCAACGGGCTAGTGCCCGGCAGGCGTGGCCGACCGGCAAGCCATAGCGCCAGGTGCCCGCCTGCGGAGTGGCCGACAGCAACTACGCGTTTCGTGTCGAGATGATATTCTGGGGCATGGGATCGAAGTGCATCGGCGGCAGCGGCGACGTCGAGGAAGGTCCCGGGATACCCGCCGCCGGGCCGATCTACCCCCCGATAATCGATGTTCCAGACCGCGATTCCGCGGCGTCTCAGATCATCGGAAACCCAATCCATCAAGTGCCGGTCGGCGACATCGGTCTGCCAGCAGCCGCCATGGATCATCAGCACAGTGGCGAAGGGGCCGTTCCCCCGTGGAAGCCAGAGATCGACCACCTGCAGCGGATCGGTGCCGTAGCGCACCGTCTTTGTCGGCGCGGGATGTGCACGGGCCTTCAGGTCGGAAAATTTGATCAGGTTGGGCGCCGGAGCGGCGGCGGCCATGGCCAACAGCGCAATGGCGGCCAAGGCCTGAAGGAAATGCTTCATATCGTCTCCAGTGGAATCCGTCGCCGAGTTAGAGTCGCGCGACTGGGGGCGGTCAAGGCTTCACGCACCGTTGCCGAGCGCAAGTGACCCAGCCTATTGTCCGGCCAATGCGACGCCTTCCACCATTAGCTGCGATCCGCGCTTTCGAGGCAGCGGCCCGGACCGAGAACTTCACCGCGGCCGCGGCCGAGCTTGGGATGACCCAGGCGGCCGTCTCCTACCAGGTGAAGAGCCTCGAGGAGCGGCTCGGCTCGCCCCTGTTCGTCCGTGAAAAGGGACGCGCGCGGCTCACTCCGCTGGGTGCGCGGTTGTTGCCGGCTCTGTCGGGAGCGTTCGACGCAATCGAGGCGGCTTTCGCCAGCCATCGCGAGGAAGACGAGACCCTCCTGACGATCACCACGACGCATACGTTCGCCAATACGTGGCTCGCATGGCGGCTGGGCGGTTTCCAGATGGAGCATCCCGATCTCGCGGTCCGGATGACCACCAGCAATGAGCTTTGCGATCTTCGAGGCGGCGATGCGGATGTCGCGATCCGTGGCGGCAGCGGCGGCTGGGAGGGCCTTGAGGAACACCATCTGTTCGAAACCAATTTCACGCCGATGGCGAGCCCGGAGTGCATCGCCGAGGTCGAACGGCGGCTCGGGCGCAAGCTCGAGCCGCGCGACCTGCCTCACCAGAACCGCATCAGCCCAACCGACGATTGGTGGCAGCAGTGGTTCTCCGACAATGGCATTCCGGCCGACGAGGCGATCCTTCGCCGCGGCGGCATCCGCCTGGAAAATCAGACGAACGAGGGCCACGCGGCAATGGGTGGGCAAGGCTTTGCGCTGCTGACGCCGCTGCTTTGGAAAGGCGACGTCGCGGCCGGTCGGCTGCAAGTGCCGTTTCCCGATCGGATTTCCGTGCGCGGCTGGTCATATTGGCTCGCCTATCCGCGCGAGCGGCGGATGGTGCCCAAGGTGAAACGCTTCCGGGAATGGCTTATCGCAGAGATGAACAAGGCGCTGCGGGAAGAGGACGGCGGCTGGCAAAGCTCGGGCAGAATTCCGCAGCCCCTGTCGCAGGCGGCGTCGGGCTAGCCTCCGAGCCCGAGTGCGGCTCGCTGTTCCGGGGCTAGCAGGTCCTGCTCCTCGGGGTGCCTTCGGATGTAGGCGGCGAAGAACGGGCAGAGCGGCACAACCTGGAGACCGCGCGCGCGGGCTTCGCTCAACGCAAAACGGATGAGCGCGCTGCCGATGCCTTGCCCCTCGTGGTCCGCGGGAACCTCGGTATGGGTGAAAATGATTGTGTCATCCCTCAGCCTGTATTCCGCGATGGCAATGCTGCCGTCGCCCAGATTGGCTTCGAAGCGTTGCTTTTCGATATTATCCCGGATCGTGAAGAACGGCGCCGTGCTTTCCATGCAAGGCGTTTAGTATAAACACGTGGCCAGCGCACGCGGCGGCGCCATGACCTGCAGTTGGCTCGATCTGTTAAATTCGCGTTTATCGAATTTGTTTGCGTCTTCCTGGCTTGGGTGATTAGCTGTCACCTCCTGACGACACCGCCGACGTGTCCGTCGACGACGCCGCCAGTCCACGCCGCTGCCAATTTCGGCAGCGCTGCGAAAGGGGGACTGAATCGATGCGAAATTGCATGATGGTGGCGCTGGGCGCCGTTTCACTGCTTGCATTGTCCGCTTGCAAGCAAACCACAACGGGCGGGAATGAAGCCGCCACCAGCAATGCGGCCGCGCCTGCGGCTGCGGCGGGAGGAATCGACGGAACCTGGAAGGCGGACGTCACCAGCGCGAAATGGGACCAGAAGCCCGATCAGTATCTGCTTCAAAACGGTACGTATGCTTGCCAGAGCTGCACTCCGCCGTGGTCGGTGCCGGCGGATGGCGCGTTCCATCCGGTGGCCGGGCATCCCTATTACGATCAAGTCTCGATCAAGGTGATCGACGACAAGACCGTTCAACAAGAGAACAAGCTCAAGGGACGTGACACGGGCGGTGCGACCATGAAGGTCTCCGCTGACGGCAACACCCTTGGCGTGGACTTCATCGACAAGTCGATCGCCAATGCCCCGCCGTCGACCGGGCACGTGGACGACACGCGCGTGGCCGCGGGCCCGGCCGGTGCGCACGCAATCTCCGGTTCGTGGAAGCCGTCGAAGGCGCAGAACGTCAACGCCGAGACGCTGACGGTTTCGTTCAAGACGGACGCCGACACGCTCCATATGAGTTCGCCGTCGGGGACGAGCTATGACGCCAGGCTCGACGGGACGGACACGCCAATCAAGGGTGACCCGGCTGGCACCACCGCTTCGGTCAAGAAGCTGTCGGACAACAGCTATCAGGAGACTGACAAGCGAGGTGGCAAGGTTGTTTCGGTGAGCACCTTCACCGTCGGAGCCGACGGCAAGCTGAACGTCGTCAGCGAGAGCAAGCTCGACGGGTCGAAATTCAGCTATTCGGCTGACAAGAGCTCATAACGCTTCCTTCGGCGACTTGCCGTCACCGGCCGGCCGCCGACAGGCTTTCGTTAGCGAGTTGTTAGGACGGTGAGGCGAAGGTTCGTTCGGATAGCTGTCGGGCGAACTCAATGGCTGAAACCTCCTCGGTCACAACCGTCGTCATGGGAGACCGACTCCCATGGCCCGATGACGTGCCCGGCGGCTACGAGAGCGGGCCATTCGACGCAGCCGCCATCTTTCACTCCGGAACTCGGCGCGATTGCGTCATCCGTAAGATCTCCGCGCTCGGCGCGACTGTCGGCAGCGATCTTGCCCCCGCCCTCGGCGATCGCGTGGCGATCGAGATCGCAACCGGGCAGCGTCCGGCCGGAAAGGTCGCCTGGACGGGGCGAACGGAGCTTGGCGTCCGCTTCGACGATTCGATCGACGTGCTCGCGCTGCTCAACCGCCAGCTGATCAGCCAGTCGCGCGAGCGCCGCATCATGCCACGGCTCGAGGTTCGATCGACCGCGCACATCAAGGCCGGCGAGCATTTCCGGCCAGCGACCTTGCGGAATATCTCTTCGCACGGACTCCAGCTCGAGGGCGACGACCTGCCGGTGGTCGGGGCCTACGTGTCGGTGTTCATCGATGGGCTCAACATTCCGCCAGGCGAAATTGCGTGGAAGCGCGACAATCTTGCCGGCGTCGAGATCTTCGAGGAGCTGAGCTGGACTTCGATTATCCCATGGGTGCGGAGCACGATCCGCAAGGGTGACAACTAGCCGAGTTCAGTCGGCGCTGACGAAACTGTCCAGGACCTTCTTCCGGCCGGAATGCTCGAAGTCGATCTCGAGCTTGTTGCCCTCGATTGCGGCGATCGTGCCGTATCCGAACTTGCCGTGGAACACGCGCTGCCCAAGGGCGAGGTCGGTGCGACCCTGGTTGCCGAGGGACACCGCGGAGGCGCGAGCTTCGATCACGCGTTGCGGCTGAGGGCTGAAGCGACCGTCACGGCTTGCCCGCTGCCAGCCCGGTCCGCGCGTGCTGGCGCGCATCGCTTGCGCCGGACCGAGGTGCGCAAAGGGGTCCGCGCGCTCGGACCATTGCGCGCGCCATAGGCTTTCGC
>DASSIU010000079.1:0-5427 GCA_035691585.1 Sphingomicrobium sp.
GCCACCGCCACCGCCTCCACCGCCGCCGCCGCCGCCTCCACCGCCGCCGCCGCCGCCGCCGCCGCCGCCGCCGCCGCCTCCGCCGGTCGTTCCGCCGGACGAGATCGTGAGCTCGCTGCCTCCGCCCGACGACAAGAAGGACGGCGACGTCGAGGTGATCGATTTCTCGCAGCTGGAAGGGGGAGCGGACCTCACCCAGATCGATACCGGCGTGACCAGCGGCGCCGATCCGACATCGTGGGATCCGATCGACATCGAGGACCGTGGGCGGGTCGACACCTGCTACGGCGAAGGCAGCGCGAGCGCATCGAACAAGGGCAGCGGCCCCGCCTGCGGCACCAAGCAGAACTAGAAATCGCCGATCGAATCGACGAACGGCTGGCAGACCGCCGCCGTGCTTGGTAGCGACGGTCCATGCCTGAATCCGACATTTCGTCCGTTATCGAAACGCCGTTCGACGCCGCCCTGTCGGAACGTTACCTCGTCTATGCGCTCTCGACGATCACCGCGCGCTCGCTGCCGGATGTCCGCGACGGGCTGAAGCCGGTTCATCGACGGTTGTTGTGGGCGATGCGCCTGCTGCGGCTGGATCCGGCTGGCGCCTACAAGAAATCCGCGCGCGTCGTCGGCGATGTCATCGGCAAATATCACCCCCACGGCGACCAGTCGGTCTATGACGCGATGGTCCGCCTCGCGCAGGATTTCGCGCTCCGCTATCCGCTGGTCGACGGGCAGGGCAACTTCGGCAACATCGACGGCGATAATGCCGCCGCCTACCGCTACACCGAGGCGCGGCTGACCGCCATTGCGATGCAGCTGATGGTCGGTCTCGACGAAGGGACGGTCGATTACCGCCCCACCTACAACGGCGAGGAGGAGGAGCCGGAGGTCTTCCCCGGCCTGTTTCCCAACCTGCTTGCCAACGGAGCGAGCGGGATCGCAGTCGGCATGGCGACCTCCATCCCGCCGCACAATGTCGGCGAGCTGATCGACGCGGCAGTGAAGTTGATCGAGCGCAAGCGCCTCGACGACCGCGAGCTGATGGAGATCGTCAAGGGCCCGGATTTCCCGACCGGCGGCCTCCTCGTCGACGATCCCGACACGATCCTGCGGGCTTATGTGAGCGGACGGGGCTCGTTCCGTTTGCGCGCCAAGGTCGAGGTCGAGCGCGAGAAGGGGGGCGGGTGGCACCTGCTGGTCAGCGAAATCCCGTATGGCGTCCCGAAGTCAAAGTTGATCGAAGAGATCGCCCAGCTGATCGCCGATAAGAAGCTGCCGATCCTCGCCGACGTGAAGGACGAGAGCGATGAGCAGGTCCGCCTGATCCTCGAGCCGAGGGCAAGGACTGTCGATCCCGAGCTGCTGCTGGAGAGCCTCTATCGACTGACCGACCTCGAGATCCGATTCCCGCTCAACCTCAACGTCCTCGACGCGACGCGAACGCCCGGCGTCATGAGTCTCAAGGAGGCTTTGCTTGCGTGGCTCGCGTTCCAGAAGGAGGTGCTGGTCCGCCGGTCGGAGACCCGCATCGAGAAGATCACCGACAGGCTGGAACTGCTCGACGGGTTCCTCGTCGCCTATCTCAACCTCGATCGCGTCATCGCGATTATCCGCACGGAGGACGAACCCAAGCCGGTGCTGATCGCCGAATTCTCATTATCCGACCGGCAGGCCGAAGCGATCCTGAACATGCGGCTTAGGAGTCTGAGAAAGCTCGAGGAGATGGAGATCGGCCGGGAGCGGCAGGCGCTCGTCGCCGAGCGGGATGATTTGGCAAAGCTGGTCGCCGAAGAGGACTTGCAGTGGAAGAGGCTACGGAGCGACCTCAAGAAGGTTCGCGACAAGTTCGCCGACGAGCGGCGCACGCAGTTTGCCCAGGCTGCGCCTGCGCGCGAAATCGACTGGTCGGCTATGATCGAGAAGGAGCCGATCACGGTGATCCTGTCGCAGCGCGGCTGGATCCGGGCGATGAAAGGTCATCTGGCGCTCGAACAGGTCGGCGAGCTCAAGTGGCGTGAGGGCGACGGGCCGTTCATCCATTTCCATGCCCAGACCACCGACCGCCTCGCGCTTTTCGCCTCAAATGGGCGAGTCTATACGCTGGCGGGCGACAAGCTGCCGAGCGCGCGAGGGTTCGGCGAACCGGTCAAGCTTTTCATCGACCTGGAGGCCGAAGTCGACATCGTCCAGCTGCTCGCAGTCAGGTCGGACATGAGGCTTCTCGTCGCGTCTTCCGACGGCAAGGGCTTCGTCGCCGCGGCGGACGCGATGCTGGCCGAGACCCGGAAGGGCAAGCAACTCGTCAACTTGCGCGCCGGCGCGCGGGTCGCGCTCATTCGATCGATACCGCCGGGAGCGGACACGGTCGCCGTCGTCGGCGAAAACCGGAAGATGGTCGTCTTCCCGCTTGCCGACCTTCCGGAGCTGGGCCGGGGGCAGGGAGTGACGCTGCAGCGCTATCGCGACGGCGGCCTGTCCGACGCGATTGCGTTCCCGCTCGCGGAGGGGTTGAGCTGGGCGCTCGGCGGGGAAAGCAAGCGGATTCGGACGGAGAGCGACTTGACCCCGTGGCGCGCCGCGCGCGGCGCCGCGGGGCGCATGCCGCCCATCGGATTCCCGCGCAACAATCGCTTCGACTGACGGTTAATTAAATCGCGTTAACAAGATGCAGCAAGGCCTGTTGGATACTCGGAATTAACCCCTCTTGCGCCAAGAGGCGGTCATGCAGGCTGCAGCTCGGCGCGCGGGTGGAGTTCAAAGGCTTCGCCGGCCGGACAAATTGAACCCGGCTCCGCACCTTGCCGTGGCGGATGACCTCGGCTTGCTCAACGCCTTGCCCATTGCCGCCGCGATATTCACCCAGAAGAATGGAAAATTGTGGGTCGACGCGATGAACGCGCGATTCCTGGAGCTCGCGGGCTGCGACGGCACCCCCGAGGCCTTCACCGAAACATTCAAGCGTTATGCTGAGGGAGAAGGTGGCAGATTCATCCGGGCATTCCTGGTCGATCCTGCCACCGCGCCTGACGAAATTGAAATTGCCGAAGGTGAAGGAATCCGCGGCCGCTTCCTCAAGCTGAAACTGTCGCCGCTGGCATCGGCTTCTGACAAGACGCGCCGCTGTCTCTTGAGCGTCGTCGATCGAACCGTCGAGGTTCGGGCCGAGAATAACCTTCGCGCCGAGATGCTGCGCGACAGCCTGACCGGCCTTCCGAACCGCCTGGCCTTCTCCGAAGCTATTGAACAGGCCGGCGAGAAAGTCGCGCGCGACCTTGAGCATGCCGTGCTTGTCGTCGACATGCTGCGGTTCAGCCGCATCAATGAATCGATGGGCAGCCTGGCGGGTGACGAGCTGCTGATCACCTTCGCTCGTCGGCTGATTCTTGCCCTGCGCGCCGGAGACGTGCTTGCGCGAACGGGCGGCAATGAATTCGGAGTGCTCGTTTCTCTCCGCCGCGGAGTCGAGGACGCATTAAAGGCCGCCGAGCGCATTCAGCAGGTCATGACCGCGCCGTTCAAGCTGTCGGAACTGGAAATCCGCGTCGAGTGCGCAATCGGCGTCGCCCTGATGCACGCGGGGCAGGATTCTGAAGAGTTGTTCCGGAACGCACAATTCGCAGTGAAACAGGCAAAGGCCGCCGGAGTCCCCCAGGTCTATGAGCCCCATCAGGCGACCGAGGCGCGGCGCCGCTTCTCGATCGAGACAGAGCTTCGGCGGGCGCTCGAGAAGGATCAGCTCAAGCTGTTCTATCAACCGCTCATCAATCTCAAGACGGGGCGGGTTGCTGGCTTCGAAGCGCTTGCCCGCTGGGACCATGAAGATCGCGGCGAGATCAGCCCAACCGAGTTCATCCCGGTCGCAGAGGAGAGCGGCCTGATTCTGACGCTCGGCCGATGGGCGATGGACAAGGCCACCCGCACATTGGCCGATTGGGACAAACAGGTCGGCGAGGAGCTCCCGCTCTACGTTTCGGTCAATCTGTCGGCGATCCAGATCGCCCGCGACGATATCGCCGGAATGGTCGGCAGTACGCTCAAGACGAACGGCCTCAACGGGAACCGCCTCAGCCTCGAATTGACCGAAAGCGCGATCGTGCAGGACCCGAGCCGCGCAATCCGGGTGTTCGATGGCCTGAAGGCGCTGGATGCAAGCCTGGCCATGGATGACTTCGGGACCGGCTATTCGAGTCTCGCTTATCTGCAGCGGCTGCCGATTGACGTTCTGAAGATCGATAAGAGCTTCGTTTCAGGAATGATGGTCGATCCGGACGCGGTCGCGATCGTGCGCGCGGTCCTTAGCCTCGCCGAAGCGCTGGGCATGTCGACGACGGCTGAGGGAATCGAAACGGTCGAGCTTGCAACGACGCTGGCGACGCTGGGATGCGCGTCGGGCCAGGGCTTCTATTTCGCCAAGGCGCTGGAGCCCGAAGCGGCTCTGGACTATTGGAAATCGCGCCAGCGCTAGTTCAACAAATCCGAATAGCGGGCCGGTCGCCGCGACCTGGTAGCCCAAGTGAACGTCTTCCCGATACTGCGAACCAGCGCTGGATGACGCACATCCGGCGGGTGAACCCCAATCCTCAGGACTTCGAGCGGCGCGTATCTGAGCACTGCCGCTGCAGCGAGCGAAGAGGCAAGGCGCATTCGAGTTCGGCTGGCCCAGGTGATCACCGGTCCGCTGGCCAGCTGACGCCCGCTTGCCGGTGACCAGACCCGGAAGTGATCCTCGGCCAGCGGCACCGCAGCATCGGCCAAGGCCTCGAGCGCACCGCCTCCGTAGAGCCATGCGGGTGCGACGAATCCGTCGATCGAACGGCCAATGGTATCCTCGACCAGCGATCGCCCCTCATTGATGCGTGCCGCCGCCTCCGCCCGCGATAGCCCGAGGAATTCGCCTTCACCCGCGGTCATGAATCGCGCGCGGAGCTTGTCCGGTCCAGCCTCATGAGGCGTATCGTCCTTGTGATAATAGCCGTGGAGGAACATCTCGACGCCCTGGTCGGCCCATCCTCTGAGGCGCGTCGCGAATGGGGAGCCAGGAACGATCGGAGCGTCGCCCCAATGGTTGGGGACGACCAGCATCGCCAACCGATTGCCGACATGCCGACCGAGCATTTCGACAAGCTCATTTACTTCGGCTTCGAAGCGTGGCGATACGTCGTGGATCGAAGCTAGCAATAGCCGTCGCGGGGAGGGTGACATGAGCCGTATTTGCGATGGCGACGGGCCGGATGCCACCCCATTAACAAAGCTTCACTTGAATTTTACTGGTCCCACCCGTCTGTTACGGTCGATGAGGATCGCCGACGTAAGCGCCTTTTACACGCCCGCCGGCGGTGGGGTTCGCACCTATGTCGAAGCGAAGCTGCGCGCGGCGGCACGCTTCGGCCATGAGATGATCGTGATCGTGCCGGGCGAGCGCCACGA
>DASSIU010000080.1:0-6869 GCA_035691585.1 Sphingomicrobium sp.
AGGTAAGCGAGGCCCGGCGGATGGCCACAGAAAGTGCGGGCTCGCCGTTGGTCGAGCGCTATCGCTGGCGCGCTGTTAATGGCCGGCTCCCCTTCCGGAATGTCGCGCCGCCCTAGCAACGAAAGGGAGCGCCGGCATTAACTATTCGACGGAGGAGCGAGCGCCCTTCCTAACGCGGTGGCGCCTGGTCGGCCTGTTGTTGCTCCTGCGTGTCGCGCTTGTCCTGGTTGATCTCCTGGATCAGGCATCCCTGGCGTCCGCCGGGGCCGACCGCGGAGCAGCTGCCGACGCCAGTATTGCCGACTGTCATCAGCGGCCTGGCGCGCTGCGCCCAGGATTCGCGCTGCTGCCTGGTTCCCTGCAGCTGCTGGTTCTTTGGAAGCCGATAGCGCTCGGTCTCCGGACGACGGTTGCAGACGTAGATCTCGCCGTCGGTCGAGCGCGGACAAGGGTCTGTTCCATAGACCGTGATCATGCTCGTCCTCTGCGCGAGGGCCGGGGTCTCAGGCACCGCGAAGCCGCCGGCGAAAACGGCCGTCGCGGCCATCGTCATCATTAGCCTGGTCATGATTGGGCGCGTCCTTTCGAAAGATTCAGCGGCTGGGCCGCCCATTCGTTCCTCATATCCGCTTGGATAGTTCAATGGCCACCCTGCAACCGGCACGGATGGTCGCGGTCAATAACGGGTACCCCGCGGCCTGCGCCGCCCCAGCCTCGCGCGCAATATCGCGATGTTCGAGCTCGTCGGCGCGGAAGTCGGCAATATCGGCGGCAAACTCCGGATCGTCGTCGCCGAGCTCAGCCAATTGCTCGCCATAATGCCTGTCAATCTCGGTCTCGATCGCGTCGGTGCACGCCAGCGCTGCCTTCTCTGACATCAGCGCCGTGGCGGCGCCGAGCGCGAAACCGGCGACGTTCCACAGTGGCTGGAGGGCGGTGGGACGGACGCGGCGCTCGGCCATCAGCGCGTTGAACCGCTTCAGGTGGCGCTCCTCCTGCGCCGCCATCCGGGCGACGAGCTTCGCTTCTGGGCAGTTGCGGCGAAGGACGGCAAGCTGGCCGGCATAGATGCGGGTCGCGCCATATTCGCCAGCCTGGTCGACTCGGAGCATCGAGGCGCGGTCGGGCCGCCGATCGCCGGGCCGCCAGCCGCTCACCCGCGCCTGCCGCGAAGGGTAAGAATGATAATCAGGGTCGCCCCGCCGAGCGACAGGATCGCGTTCCAACCCGCCATGGAAATACCGAGGAAGCGGAACTGGACTTCGTTGCAGGGGTACAGCGTCTCGTGCACGATCTGGTTGAGGAGCTCCGCGCCCTTTAGGTCCTTGCCCGTCGCGGTACATTGGGTGAAGCCTTCGAAGATCTTCGCTTCGACCCCTGCGTGATAGACGCCGATACAGCCGGACACCGCGATCGCCAGCGCTGCCAGCAGGACCAGCGCACGCGAACGGGTCGATTCAGCGGGACTCGTGAAGGCGAGCAACGCCAGAACGATCGCCACCGCGTGCGGCCAGCGCTGCCACATGCACATCTCGCATGGGTGCAGTCCGCCGAGATATTGCGAGCCGAGCGCGCCGCCGAGCAGCGCCAGCGGAAGCAGCAAGGCGAGGAGCCTGGCGGCAGAGACGGGGCCGAAACCCGGCGCGCTGCGCTCGGCGACCGCTTCGTTCACGCGTTCAGCCTAGCGCAGCTTCTTCGCCGGAGTCGCCGACGCGATATAGGTCGGCGCTGCCAGCCGCTTGATCGTGTTCAGCGCATAATAGAGCTGGAAGTCCTTGATGCCCTGCTTCTCGAGCGCGGCTGGGGTCATCATGAAGCGCGGGTCAGGCGTATCGTCCGAATCCAGCAGCTTGTCGTCGACCGTCGACTGGGCGAGCAGGTGGCGCCGAAGGTCTGCCTCGCGCACCACCTTGCGGTCCTTGTAGTCGGGATCGGAGAGCTGGGGGACGTCGATGTCCGGCTGGATTCCGCCGGCCTGAACCGAGCGCCCCGACGGCGTGTAATAGCGTGCCGTGGTCAGCCTCAGGGCGCTGTCCGGGCCGGTCTGGACGACGGTCTGGACCGAGCCCTTACCGAAGCTCTTCTCACCCATGATGATCGCCCGCCGGTGGTCCTGCAGGGCGCCGGCGACGATCTCGGACGCGCTCGCGGTTCCGGCATCGGTCAGGACGATCACCGGAAGACCGTGCGCCATGTCTCCGGGGCGCGCATAATAGCGCTCGATGTCGTCCTTGGTGCGGCCGCGCTGCGATACGATTTCGCCGCTGTCGAGGAAGTCATCGGCGACGTCGACCGCCTGGTCCAGAAGGCCGCCGGGGTTGTCGCGCAGGTCGACGACATAGCCGAGCGGGTGGCCGCCCGTCGCCTTGTCGATCGCCACCAGCGCCGCCTTGGTCTGCTCCCCGACATTGCCGGTGAAGGTATTGATGTTGATGTACCCGATGCCGTCCTTGATTTCCCACTTCACCGGCCGAAGCTCGATCCGCTCGCGCGTGATATTGACGTCGAACGGCTTATCCCGCCCCGGACGGACGATGGTGAGGGTAACCTTGGATCCGGGGTCGCCCTTCATCTTGGCGACGGCTTCGTCGAGCGACAAGCCATAGACCAGTTCGCCGTTGATATGAGTGACATAGTCGCCGGCCTTGATCCCCGCCCGCCACGCCGGCGTATCTTCCGTTGGCGCGATCACCTTCACCGCACCGTCCTCGATCGAGACGGTGAGCCCCAGCCCGCCGTAATTGCCGTCGGTGGTTGCCTTTAGCTGGTCGAAGTCGCTCGCCTCAACGTAGGAGCTGTGGGGGTCGAGAGCCGCCAGCATGCCGTCAATCGCGCCCTTGATCAGCGTCTTGTCATCGACCGGGTCGACGTAGTTCGCCTTCACCCGCTCATAGACCGACATGAACTTCTCGAGCTCCTGGTAATTTGTCGTATCCGCAGCGGCGAAGGAGGTGGCGGTCACCGGCACCAGGGAAAGCGCTCCGACGAGCGCGAACGAGGAAATGAGCTTGGTCGAGATTTTCATGGTCGCGTCCTGTTCCGGCAGGCGGTCCTGGGTCATTGGAGGGATTTAGCTCCGTTTGGCGGTCTTTGACAGGTTTTGAGATGAACCTGCGATGAGAGCAGGCGAGATTCGACGCCCATTCTGGGACAATTCGACCTGCAGCGGTCCGAGCGCCCGCCCGATTTCCTGCCCGAGCGTGACCCGGTCGCCCGGATGCAGCTCGGAAGCGACATTGACCAGGAGGCTGAGCCAGCCACCGCCATGGTCGATGATCACCACGCCGTCAAAGTCGCGGAATGGGCCAGCGAACTTGATTACTCCGTCGGCCGGCGCGGTCACTTGCGCCCCCCGGGCGGTCGCCAGCGTGATCCCGCGCGACTGGACGCCGCTATCGTTTACCGCGGCGAGGCCCTCGATCACCGGAGCGGAAGCGGGGAGTTGATAGGAAAACGGGCGGCTCGCCGCCGCGCCTTCGGGCGAGAAGGGGCTTGGCGGTGCCGCATCCTCGCTTGCCAACTGGTCGGCGACACGACGGATCGACTGGCTGTTGGCTTGCTCGCCCTTCAGCCGCTCGACGTCTTCGGCGGTGGCCATGGAAATATCGCTGGAGCCGAGCGCCTGCCCGCTGGAAGCGAGCGCCAGCTGCACCGCTTTCTGTTCGAGCATGGCATAACGCTGCCGACGGGCGACGAGCTCACCACGGCTGCGTGAGAGCTCGGCGCTGGCGGCCAGCGCCGCCTGCTGTAACCGCTCGCCCTGCGCGAGTTGAGCCGACAGCTGAGCGGTCCGGCTGCGGATCACAGGCACCGTCGAATCGAGCAGCAGTCGGACTTCGACCAGCTCGTCGGTGCTCCCCCGATCGGCAAGCACGAGCAACGGCGGTCGCCGCGCCATGCTGGCGAGTCCGGCGAGCAGAGACGAAACCGGTTGCTGCTCGGCCGCGAGTTGCTGCTGGTGCGCCGCAACGTAGGCAGACGCGAGCTGGAGGCGGGCATTGGCGGCACCGATCCGCGCCTCGCCTGCCTCGATTGCCTGCGCCGCGGCAACCTGCTCGGCGTGGAGGCGGTCGGCATCGGTGCGCGCCTCTGACGCGGCTTTCTCAAGCCTTGCGGTCTCGGCATCCGCGGTGGCCTGCTCAGCCAGCGCCTGCCTGAGTGCGGAATCGAGCGGCAGCCCGGCGTCCTGCGCCAGCGCGCTTCGGGCGAGTAACGGGCATAGGATCAAGGCGAATACGGTCGCGCGCACCACCTAACCTTCGCGATGATAGGGGTGGTTCGCAAGGATGGATGTGGCGCGGAACAATTGTTCCGCCAGCATCGCCCTGACAAGCAGGTGCGGCCAGGTCGCGGGACCGAACGACAGCAGCATATCGGCGTTCCTCCGCTGCTCCTCGTCGTGGCCGTCGGCGGCGCCGATCAGGAAACGCGCCTCGCGCTTTCCGCCGTCTCGCCAGCTCTCCAGCGCTTTGGCCAGCTCAGTCGAGGACAGTGGCTTTCCCGTTTCGTCGAGCGTTACGGTCACGCCGTTCGCTGGAAGCTCGGGCGTCTTGCCGCCACGGTCCGGGAGTTCAGTAACCTTCGTCGGCCAGCCGATGCGCTTCAGATAGCGGTCGACCAACTCGGCCTCCGGAGATCGGCCGATCTTCCCGCGGGCGACGATGTGCAGAAGCACCTATTTCTGGAGTGCGGGTGAGCCGAACGGCCAGGTGAAGACGGACTTGAAGCCTTCATAGATCGCGCGGGCGGTCTCGGCGATGGTACGCGGACGGTCGGTGCCCCCGCGCGTGAAGATCGCGACCGCGACGCGGCGGCCGTCCGGCAGGCTGATGAACCCAACGTCGTCAGCGAGACCGTTTAGGGTTCCCGTCTTGTGCTCGATCGGAACGCCGGGAAGGAGCGACTTCATCCGGTTCTTGCCCGTTTCGCACTGGGCCATCACGTCGAGCAGGTAATCGCGGCTCGCAGGCTTGATCAGCTGCGCCTTGTAGATGCGCTGGAGAAGGTCGACCATCGCGATCGGCGTGCTTGAATCGCGCCGGTCCCACAGGTCTCGCTTGCTCGACAGCAGGTCCGCGATGGTCCGGTCGACGTGAAGGCCCTTGACCCCATTGTCGTCGAGCCAGGCCTGCAGCGCGTGCGGGCCGCCAAGATCCCTGAACAATGTGTCCGCGGCGTAATTGTCGCTGAACACCAGCATCCTGCGCATCAATCCCCGAACCGGCTGGCCGTTGATCGTGTCGTCGAGCGAGCGGCGGCCGTTGTCGACCTGCGCGAGATAGAGGGCGGCGATCGCCACCTTGACGGTGCTCGCCATCGGAAATGGCGTATTGCCCTTGATGCTGACGGTCTCGCCGCTGTTGAGGTCGAGCGCCGCGATGCCGACATCAGCCGACTTGTTGGCGACCATCGAGCTCAATTGCTGCTCAAGGCTGGTGAGGCTGGGTGAAGAGGCCGCGACAGCAGGCTGCGCCGCGAACGCCAGGAATGACAGAAAAGAGAACGCAATGAACCGCATAATCGCCCTTACCCGCGTGCCGCAGCGTTCACGCCCGAATCATCGCCAAACGCCCACATTCGTTCCAAATTGTAAAAATTTCTCACTTCGGGACGGAATATGTGCACGATTACGTCGTCGGCGTCGATCAGCACCCAATCCGCTGCCGGGAGCCCTTCGATCCGGACGTTCCTCCCAAATCGCTCCTTGATCTTGTCGCCAAGCTTAACAGCCATCGAAGCGACCTGCCGAGTCGAGCGGCCGGACGCGATCACCATGTGATCGGCGATGTTCGATTTGCCCGTCAGCGGGATGGACACGACCTCCTGGGCCTGGTCGTCGTCGAGCGACTGAAGCACGAGCTTGTGGAGATCTTCGACGTCAACGGGAGCGCGGCCGGCACTGACGGCGGCGTTTTCAACGGGATGTTCGGTCAAGGGGTCTCCTGGCGAACGAGGCAAAGCCGGGACGGCGGGGGCGCTGGGGGCGCGACGGCGACCGGCGATGCCAGTGAGGGTCTCGCGCGCGAATAGCGGTTGCGGAAGTCGGGTCGGGCGGCAGGCGAAGGAAAATGATCGCCGGTGCACTCCAATCCGTCCACTGTTTCGCCTGGCTCGACGGATGGACGAACCGCCTCAACCAGCCCATCGCGCACGCCGCGCGGGCAGCCGAATCATAACCGGGCCGGCGAATCACCGCAATCGGCACTTCGCGCGCTAACCCCCTCCAATCACGCCATTTGTGAAAATTTGGCAGGGTGTCGCTTCCCAGCAACCAGATGAAGCGGTGTTCCGGGTGCCTTGCCTTCAGTCTTCGCACGGTATCGACGGTGTAGTGGGTGCCGACGCGACCCTCGAAGTCGCTGACTCGGATCGGAGCACGGCGGGCCATTCGTTCCGCCGCGGCAAAGCGGTCTTGGAACGGCGCCATATCCTTCGCGCCTTCCTTCAGCGGATTGCCCGGAGATACCAGCCACCATACCTCGTCGAGACCGAGCGCTTTGATCGCGCGCAGGCTGATATGCCGGTGCCCGCTATGCGCCGGATTGAACGAGCCGCCGAGAAGGCCGATGCGCGCCATTTCTCCGCCCGCTAGCATGAGGGACGAAGGCCGCCTAATGTTGGGGCAAGGGGCGTTGATGGACGGAATTGAAGCAATCGGCGATGCGGTGACCGGCGGACTGCTGGCGCGAGCGGTTGAACCTCGGGCTGGCGAGGCCGACGGTTATACCCACGAGAAGCGTTGCCTCAATTGTGGAACCCCTCTCGTCGGCGCCTATTGTTCGGCCTGTGGGCAGAAAGCCCATGTCCACCGTTCGGTGCGCGCCTTCTTCCAGGACTTCGTCCAGGGCCTGTTCAATTTCGAGGGCAAG
>DASSIU010000081.1:0-17354 GCA_035691585.1 Sphingomicrobium sp.
TCCAAGGCGACCTCGAGGCGGGTGTTCAGGCCGACATGCCTGGTCAGTTGCAGGACGTGCACGGAAAACTCGAGGTCGATCAGGCCGCCTGGCCCGAGCTTCACGTCCAGCGAGCTCTGCGCAGGCTTGTGACGTTCCATGTCGCTCCGCATCTTGACCGCGTCGGCGATGACCTTCGCCGGATCGCGATTCATCCGCAGGATTTCATCGATGATCCCGGACGCTCGCTCGCGCGCAGAGTCGGATCCGAAAATCGGACGGGCGCGACACAAGGCCATGTGCTCCCAGGTCCAGGCTTCGTCGCGCTGATAGCGTTCGAACCCGTCCAACGGCACAACGAGCATCCCTTTTGAACCCTGCGGACGCAGTCGAGTGTCGATGTCGTAAAGCGGGCCCGCGGCCGTCGGGACGCTCATCGCCGCGGTCACTCGGCTCGCGAGGCGATTGAAATAATCGTTCGGCCCGAGCGATTTGGGTCCGTCCGATCGAGCGTCGGGCGGCGCGGTATGGAGGTAGATCAGGTCAAGGTCCGAGGCATGGGTCAGGGAATGGCCGCCCAGCCGCCCGAGCCCGAGGACCACGAGTTCTCCTTCCGGAAAGCGCCCGTGCAGCTTCTCGAACTCGTCGACCGCGGCCCGTCCGAGTGCGTCGAATGCACCTTCGGCGACTCTGGCATAGCCTTCGGTCACCTCCAGCGGATCGCGGCGGCGGTCGATCAGCTGCACGCCGAGTGCGAACCGCCGCTCATTCACCAGCCGGCGGGCACGGTCGAGCGCCACGTCGTACGGCTGCCCGCGCATCGCCGCAGACAAGATCTCCGCGAACTCCGTCGCTTCGGGCGGCATCTCGAAAGCCGAGGCGTCGAACAGACCTTCGAACAACTCCGGGCGCCGGGCCAGCTGATCCGCGAGCACGGGCGCATGGGCAAGCACCTTGGCAAGCAGCCGGGCAAGCGCCGGGCGCGCCTCCAGCAAGCGGAAGAAATTGACCCCGCTCGACAGCCGCTCGACGATGTCGCCAAGGCGGTTCAGCGCGTGGTTGGGGTCCGCGCCCCTGGCGATCGCCCGGAGCAGAGCCGGAAGCATCGCTTCGAACGCCTGCCGCGCCGCGGGTGAGCGCAGTGATCTCGCCTTGCCCGAGCGCCAGCCAAGGACATGCCTCGCCGCCAATTCGGAGTCAGCAAATCCGAGCGACTTTAATTCTTCGTCCAACAGATCGGGATTGCTCGAGAGACGAGCGCTCAAGTCCGGTGCAAGGCCATCGAAAATTGCGCCAACGGAGCGGACATGAGGTCGCAGCTCGTCAAGCAATGCATCGCCATCGGTCATGCCGCTCAACCGGGCAACATTGTCGAGAGCCTCACTTTCCAGGGGCAGCAAGTGCGTTTGCGCATCATCGACCATTTGAACGCGATGTTCGATCGTGCGCAGCAGGCGGTATGCGTCCGCAAGCTCCCGCGCCGCCTTATCCTCAAGGGCGCTCGCATTCAGCAACGCGTGGATTGCATCGAGGGTCGCGGCGTCGCGCACCGTTGGATCACGAGCCCCGTGAATCATCTGCTGGATCTGGACGAAGAACTCGACCTCGCGGATACCGCCGCGTCCGCGCTTGAGATCATAACCCGGCCCGATGATCGCACCTTGCGCAAAATGGTCGCGAATGCGGGCCGAAATCTGGTGCATGTCCTCGATCACACCGAAGTCGAGCGAGCGCCGCCAGACGAACGGCTGGATCGCGTCGAGGAACCGTTGTCCGACCGCCGTATCTCCCGCCGCGGCGCGCGCCCGGATGAATGCTGCGCGCTCCCACGGGGCGGCACTCGATTCGTAATGCGAAATGGCGGCATTCACGGGGAGCACGATCGGCGTGACTTCGGGCGAGGGTCTCAGCCGCAGGTCGACGCGCTGGACGTATCCATCCTCGGTGCGCTTTTGCATGATCTCGATGACGCGCCGGCCAATGCGCACCGCCGCTTCTCCAACGTCGTCACGCGGCCGGCGCGGAAGCGCCGCCGGGTCAAACAGCAGGAGCAGGTCGACGTCTGAGGAATAATTGAGCTCGTGGCTGCCGAGCTTGCCCATGGCGACGACGGCGAAGCCTTGCGCCTCCGCGTCCGGGGTGCGCTCAACGATTGCCGTCCGGACCGCCTCATCGAGCGCGTTGTCCGCGAAATCGGAGAGCAGCCCGGTCAGCCGCTCGAGGGGGAATTCCCCGCTAAGGTCGCCGAGCGCAACTGCAAGCGCGAGCGCGTGTCGCTGTCGCCGAAGCCGCGAATCTATGGTCTCGCCTTCGCTGGCTAGCGCGATGTCCGCCGCGGCGGCAGCGCCGTGAGCCACGAAAGCCTGCGCGACATCGTCACGCGCCAGGATCGCTTCGCGAAGGAAGGGCGAATGGTCGCGCGCGCGGCGAAGCGCGTCGTCCCGGCCGCTCCTGGAAGAATCTCGACTCATTGCGCCCTTTCACCGTTTCGCGGCCAGACCGCACGAAACTTCCGTCGCCCATCGCTCGTTTGCAATGGCGATGAAGCTGGAGCGAGAGACTGTTTCAGCGTCGGAATTGAATGTTGTGGACCGCCGCGTGATCAGGGTCGACATGCCGCCGACGCAAGCCGGCATCACCGCCGCGCTCCGCCGCGCCTTCGAGGCTGCGGCGTCGGAGCCGTGCGACCGCGATTTCGCGGAACTTCTTCGCAGGCTGAACTAACCACGGCCCAATTATCCCGGAACGGATCCGGGGTTGGTGGTCATCCGCGTTCGTGGTCGCGGCTGAGTTCGTCGACTTCACCCATGATCGTCTGCAGCGCCGTCTTGTCCGGGTCCGTCCGGTGCTGTCGCCGGGATGGCAGTTTGCCGCTCGACAGCAGCTGCTCGAGGGCAACCCGCCCGCGCGCGACCCGGCTCTTGATGGTGCCGACTGCGCAGCCACAGATCTCGGCTGCCTCCTCGTAAGCAAAGCCCCCCGCCCCGACCAGGATCAGCGCCTCGCGCTGCGGTTGCGGCAAGTGCATCAGCGCGCGCTGCATGTCGCCAAGCTCGATGTGGCGGTCCTGGCTCGCCGGCGCGGCGAGGATTTTCGACGCGGTAATATCGTCCCACTCGCCCTTGAAGCGGGCCCGCCGCATCTGGCTGAGGAACAGGTTGCGCAAGATGATGAAGGTCCAGGCCCGCATGTTGGTGCCGGCCTGAAACCGCTGCCGGGCGGCCCAGGCCTTCAGCAACGTTTCCTGAACGAGGTCGTCCGCGAGGTCGCGACTGCCCGACAGCGAGCGGCCGAATGCGCGCAGGTGCGGGATGACGGCGGCGAGCTGATCCTTGAAGTCCGAATCGGACAGCGGCGCCCAATCCGTCGATACGGCGGCGGGTCGATCCTCTTCGTGAGCTTCCGTCAAGCTAAACCCCACCCGTTTCAGGCGGGCAGCCGTGGCCGCCCGCGCGTTGATCCAACATGAACAGCGATTGTGACGGGAGCTAGGGTGTCAAGAGCGTCCAACCAAGACGATCACGACAAAAATAATCACCACCAGCAGCGTGCCCCAGACAAGGACATTCCGGGTAACTCCTGGTGTCGAGCCGGCACGTGCCTCAGTCGTCGTTTCCTCTACCGAGGGTCCGGCACGTCGCGGGTCGGCCATTATGCTCTCGTCACGAAATCACTGTTCCCCCGGCTAACGCGCCGGGTGACACCGTGTTCCGCTCGCTTAGGCGGCTGGAACCGTGGCGGCGTCGAAAAAGAGCGCCTGGGCAATCGCGGCCTTTACCGTCGACCGCTGGAACGGCTTGGTGATCAGGAACGTCGGCTCGGGGCGAGTTCCGGTGAGGAGACGCTCGGGGAATGCGGTGATGAAGATTACCGGCACCGAGAATTCGGCCAGGATGTCCTTCACCGCGTCGATTCCGCTCGAATCGTCAGCAAGCTGGATGTCAGCGAGCACCAGGCCCGGCGGGTTGGAGCGCGCCTGCGCCACCGCTTCATCGCGGGTCACCGCGACTCCGGTGACATTATGGCCCAGGTCGCGCACGATGGTTTCGATATCCATCGCGATGATCGGCTCGTCCTCGATGATCAGCACGTCGGCGAGAGTCTGCCGCTCGATTTCCTCGAGCGCCTCGGCGACGAGCGAATCCACGTCGGCCGGCGACGCATTGATCAGGTACGCGGTATCTTCCGACGAAAAGCCCTCGAGCGCGGTCAGGAGCAGCGCCTGCCGCGACAGCGGCGTTATGCGCGACAGGCGCGCATGCGCGATCCCTTCCGCGCCGGTCGCGCTCTGCGAGGGCTCCTCGCCCTCCTCGATGTTGGCGGTCGACCAGATCGCGTGGAAAGTCTTGTACAGGCCGAGCCTTGCATCGACGTCACGCGGAAATTCGTCCGGTTTCGCGACGATCGCCTCAAGCGTCGCGCGGACAAACGCGTCGCCATGCGACTGGCTGCCGGTCAGCGCGCGCGCATAGCGACGAAGGAATGGCAGGTGTGGGGCAAGTTCCTGGCCAAGGGACATGATTGGCTGTTCTCCCGAGAGATACCGAATTTGCGCCGTCTTTAGGCGGCGCGTCTGAATTGTTGCAACCCTGGAAGGACCGTTGAGTGCATGGCTTCTCGAGCCCCCAAGATATGAAGCACCTCTGGAACAAAGGACCGGCCATTTGGTTTCCGCCCTCGGGCCGGGTTCGTTGCGAAGCAGACCACTGTCGCGCAGCGGCCGGCCTTATTGCGTATCTGGACGACACAGTTTGGCGCGACCGGTTGCGCCTTGAATTGAGATGGTTATGAGCGCGCGAAGGACCCGCGCCAGGGGGGACTGGAGTTGAGTGCGAACAAGCGAAGCGAGACGGAGGGAGCCGGAGATTCCGGGCGCTCGAAGAGGTCCCAGGCTTCGAATTCAGGTGGCCGCAAGGCGCGCCAGGGCGATCTCGGCCGTGCGCTTCGTTCGGTCTATGACGACACGCTGCGCGAAGCCGTGCCCGATGACTTTGCGAAACTCCTCGGGAAGCTTACCTAACCCGCCTGCCGCGCAAGGCACACGATCATGACGCTAACCGATCGGTTCGCGCGACAGTCCACCGCCGCCAAGCTGCTCCTGATTCTGACCGCGGTGCTGCTGCCAATCGGAATTGCGCTCGCGTGGGTCGGCAACAACGGCATTCGCCAGGCGAATCTCGCGCTCCAGGGCCGCAACCAGGACCAGTCCCGCGCCGCTTCGCAGGCAATCGAAAGCCTGATTGCCCGCAATGCGCTAGGGCTGCGGGTGGCGGCGGCCGGAGCCCTAGCCAATCCCATTGGGGACGTTTGCGCCCAGACGGCCGCGGCGCTGGCGACCGCTCCGGCGATCACCCGCGAATTTTCGCTGCGCGACACCAATGGCAACCTGCTCTGCACCTACGGCGGATTCATCGCCAAGGAGACCACTCCGTTGGTTGCCCCGGGCAACATTCACATCTGGCTCAATCCAGCCGAGCGGCAGGTTGATGTCCGCGTCGGAGTGGTCGGCGGGATGGCGACCGCGAGCATCCCCATTTGGGAACTTCGAAGTGCGGTCGCCGGCAGCGCCGCGCCACTGGAGTTGCTGGAAGTCCGCGATGGCGAAAACGCCGTCACAATGATCGGCTCGGAATCGCAGGCGCGTGAGCTTGCGGTCACCGATTGGCCGATCGGCGACGGCAATCTGGTCGTTCGCGTGGGAGTCGCGCATCGTCGGATCACCACGTCCGATCGGCTCCTCCTCCTCCTGCCGTTGCTGATGTGGATCGCGGCGGCGATCATCACCTGGTCGCTCGTCAGCACCCTCCTCGTGCGGCCTTTGAAGCGGCTCGGGAATGCCGTGCTCGCCTATCGTCCGGGCGAGGGCCCTCAGGAGCTGCCGCGCCAGCTGGGGCCGAGCGAGGAAATTCGCGAACTTCGCAATTCGTTCGCTCGAACCATCGATCGGATCGAGCAATCGGAGCGCGAGACAAGCTCCGCTCTCGAAGGGCAACGGCGACTCGTTCGAGAGGTTCACCACCGCGTGAAGAACAACCTTCAGGTGGTCGCCTCACTGCTCAACATCCACGGCCGCAATGCCGAGAGCGCGGATGCTCGCGCTGCCTACGCGGGAATCAGTCGCCGGGTCGGTGCGCTCTCGGTCGTCCATCGCAACCATTTCGCCGACATGGAGGAGAATCGCGGCATAGCGCTTCGGCCGCTGGTCACGGAACTCGCAGCCGAGCTTCGCGCGAGCGCTCCCGAAAACGCCCGGCGTCTGGCGATCGACCTGGAGATGGATAGCGTGAACACGACCCAGGATGTCGCCGTGGCCGTCTCTTTCCTGGTCACCGAGATCGTCGAATATGCGATGCTCCACGCCCCCACGGATCCGGTTGAGCTGTCGATCCGACGCACCAGCGAACTGACCGCTCGCCTGTCCCTCGGCAGTCCCGTTCTGGTGCCCGAAGAAGACGGCAACCGCGAAAAACAGCAATTTGAACGCATCGTCGGCGGTCTCGCCAAGCAACTGCGCTCCGTCCTGGACCGCAAGCTGGGTCGCTACAGCGTCGATTTGCCAGTGTTTCCAGCAACATAACTGTTGCAGCTAAATCATTACGGCATCACCGAAAAAAGTTGGAAAATGTTCAGAAGCTTCGGAACCCTTCTCGAACAAGGGGCGTTATGCAGTTCGGATAGTGACCTTTTGCCCCCCCGCTCTCGCTATCCGCTTAAATGGGCCCGGAACCGCCAACCCTCCCCCCCCCCGGTGGCGCTTCCGGGCCCTCTTCTGTCTGGGGCACAACCACGGCAGAGCCTGATCGGGCGGCTTTTCGAGCCGCCCGCCAGTGCGTGATCCGGATGGCCAGGATGGCGAATTCGTACAGGCCGTAGAGCGGCACCATCAACATCATCATCGACACCGCATCGGGCGGCGTCAGCACGCCGGCCACGACCGCGGCAGCAACGATCGCGTAGCGCCGTGAGCGCGCGAGTTGTTCGCGGGTCACGATCCCCGCGCGCTCCAGGATCATCAGAAGGATCGGCAGCAGGAAGGCCGCGCCGAACCCGAACAGGAAATGGGTGACGAAATTCAGATAATTGCCGACGCCGGGAAGCGCCTCTTGCTGAACGCCGCCGACATTCCCCTGGTAGCTAAGCAGGAACTTCAGGGCCCATGGCATCGCGAGGAAGTAGGCGAAGCATGCGCCTCCGGCGAAAAACACCGGAGTAGCGAGCAGGAACGGCAGGAACGCCCCCTTCTCCTTCGCATAGAGGCCCGGCGCGACGAAGCGCCAGAGCTGGGTCGCGATGACCGGAAAACTGACCATCAAGGCAGCGAAAATCGCTACCTTCACCTGGGTGAAAAAGGCCTCGAACACGTCGGTGTAGATCAGTTTCCCCTGCCCCGCGTGAAGCAGCGGCTGGACCAGCACGCCGAAAATCTGTCGCGCGAAGTGGAAGCAGATGAAGAACGTGACGACCAGCGTCGCGAGGCACCACATGAGCCGGCGCCTGAGCTCGATCAGATGTTCCAGCAGTGGCTGCTTGGTGTCGTCGATGTCCTTCACGGCAGCGGCCGCTTTTCGGAAGGAAGCTCTTCTCCCGGCTGCGTTTCATCCAGTGGAAGCATGGGTTCGACAGCTTCGGCGACCGGAGGCATTGCATCGGGCTGGCCAGGTTCAGGATAGTCCGCGTTGGCGGGATGGAGCTGCAAGATGCGCTCGTTCTCTTCGCGCCACTTCTTTTCCATCTCCTCGAGCTCGGCCTGGCGGACCATGTCCTCGATGCCCGAAGTGAAATGGCGGGCCATGCCACGCACGCGCCCGACCCAGTAGCCGACCGTGCGCATCACCTTCGGCAGCTCCTTTGGGCCGATGAAGATCAGCGCGAGGACCGCGATGATTGCGATCTCCGCAGAATCGAAGCCGAACATGCCGGGCTGGAAGGCTTAGCGGGGTTCGTCGTCCCGCGGCGGCGGCGGGGTCACCGGCTCGGCCGGCCGCGGCGTGACGTCGATCGGGTCGCGCCGTCCCTCATCGCGCGGAAGTTGACGGGGCGGCTCGTTGCGCCGCTGCTCGTCATATTTGCGGAACTTGTCATCTTCGTCGTCAGCCATGCCCTGCTTGAAGCTTTTGAGACCCTTGGCGACGTCCCCCATCATCGAGCTGAAGCGGTTGCCGCCGAAAAGCAGCAGCAGGATGATCGCGAGGATCAGGATATGCCAAATGCTCAAACCACCCATGAGGGAACTCCTTTGGCGGCCTATCTAGTCGCCTTGGTCTTCGCTTTCCAGTTGAAGCTGGAAGACCGACTCGTCGAGCGGGTCCAAAAGTCCCGCCGCCTTCAGATCATCGATTCCCGGAAGGTCCCGGCGCGAGCCTAGACCGAAGTGGGTGAGGAATTCCTGCGTCGTCGCGTAGAGCAACGGCCGGCCGGGGCCCTCCCTGCGCCCGGCCGGCCGCACCCAGCCGGCGTCCATCAGCACGTCGAGCGTGCCCTTCGAGATCTGGACGCCGCGGATCGCCTCAATCTCCGCTCGGGAGACAGGCTCGTGATAAGCGATGATCGCCAACGTCTCGGTCGCTGCGCGCGACAGGCGGCGCGGCTCCTCGCGAGTCCGGCGAAGCAGATGCGCCAGGTCGGACGCGGTCTGAAAGTGCCAGCGACCGCCGCGCTCGACGAGCTCGATCCCGTGTCCTTCATAATGCTGCGCGAGTTGGCCGAGCGCGATCTCGATCTCGCCCTCGCCGACATGCTCGGCGAGTTCATCGACGGTCAGCGGCTCGGCCGAGGCGAACAGCGTCGCCTCGATCGCGCGGATGAGTTCGTCCATCAGGCCGCCACCTTCAGCCGGATCGGAGCGAACGGCTCATCCTGAGCGATGTCGAGCCGGCCGCGGCGCGCCAGCTCAAGCGCCGCGAGGAAGCTCGAGGCCAGCGCCGAACGGCGGAACTGAGGATCCTGGCTCTCGGGAAGGAAGCTTTCGAGGAAGGTCCAATCGAGCGCGAGGCCGATCATCTTGCCGACGCGTTCGATGGCTTCATCGAGCGTCATGACGGCTCGTGCGTGGACGACGTGCATCGCGGGCTGGGTCCGCGCCCGCACGACGCCGTAAGCGGCGAACAAGTCAAAGTCCCGCACCTGCCACGCGGCCTTGCGGATAAGGCGCAGCCCTTCGGGAGCAGCGCGGAGGAAGACGTCACGGCCAATGCGGTCACGGCCGAGCAGCCGCGCCCCTGCATCGCGCATCGCGTCGAGCCGCTGCAGCCTGAGTTGAAGCCGCAGGGCAATCTCCTCGGGGCTCGGGTCCTGCTCCGGATCCTTGGGCAGCAGCAGACAGGATTTGAGATAAGCCAGCCACGCCGCCATCACGAGATAATCGGCGGCGATCTCCAGCTTCAGCGCCCGCGCGTCGTTGAGATAGGTCAGATACTGCTCGACCAACTGCAGGATCGAGATTTGCGCGAGATCGACCTTTTGCGCCCGGGCGAGGTTGAGGAGCAGGTCGAGGGGTCCCTCCCACCCGTCGAGGGTCAGATTGAGCTCATCCGACTGGCGGATCGGCGGTGAATCGAAATCCTCGTCCACGGTCGCCAGAATACCCATTAGTTGTGGCGCTGCGAAGGCAGAGCCACATTCTGTTGGGGATAACTAGCGCCGCTTGCGGGGAGTGGCCGGCGGCCCGGCGTACATCGCTTCACCGACCGAATCGCGAATGAAACGCTCGACGTCGAGCCGCATCGAATGAAGCGCATCCGGGTTCAAATAAACCATGTGTCCGGACGGATAGTAACGAAACTCAAGGTTCCGCGCCTGCGCGGGGTCCAGCATCATGTGGTCGAGGTCGTATTCCGTGCCGAAGAAGGGCGTCGCCATGTCATAATAGCCGTTGAGCGAGAGCACCTTCAGATAGGGATTGGTACGCATCGCGGCCGCAAGATCGAGCGCCGTATTGGGAGCGCTCAGTGTAAACCGCACGCCAGGCGCCTTGTGGCTGAAATCCCACTTGAAGTCGCTCGCGCTGTAAACGTTGGGCCGATAAGGCATGTCGGTGCGATAGCCGAGATCGCTGGCGAGATAGCTTTGCAGCATCCCGATGAAGGCACCGCTGACCGCCGATTCCGACGCATCGAAGTCGGGAGCATCGCCCGAAGCATTCGGATCGACACCGGTGTAGCGCGAGTCATAGCGTCCGACCGTCAACCGCTCATCGCGCAGCAGCTCCTTGCGGAATTGCGACAGGTCGACCCGCAGGTCCGCATTCTCGATGAACTGCGGCGATAGACCGGTCAGCGCGCTCATCTGCTGGGCCACACTATCTTCTTCCGCCTTGCTGATCGTCTGGCCCTTTTCCAGCGCGGCCGCATAGGGTCCCTCGGCGAAGGTGCGGGCTTCGGCGGCCGCCTGTTCCACCGTCGCCGGCGGATTCGCCATCTTGTGGTGGTACCAGGCCGTGGTCGCGTAGCTCGGGATGTAATTAATGAAATCGCGGTCGAGACCGGGCTGACGCCGGCCGTAGTTCATGACCGACGACAGGAGGATGACGCCGTTCAGCGCCATGCCTCGCTCCTGCAACTGATAAGCGAGCGCTCCCGAGCGGGTGGTGCCATAGCTCTCGCCGAACAGAAACTTGGGACTGCCCCAGCGGTCGAACTTGGTGACATAGCGCATGATCGCCTTGGCGAAGGCGTCGGCGTCCTGGTCGACCCCGTAGAAATCACTGCCCTTCGTATCGCCGAGCGGGCGCGAATAGCCGGTGCCGGGCGCGTCGATGAAGACGACGTCGCTCGTCCGGAGCAAGGTGTCGGGGTTCGCGCCAAAGCTGAACGGCGCCGGCTTTATGTATTGCGCGTTGGTCGTCTGGACACGGGTCGGCCCAAACGAACCCATCCGCAGCCACAGCGAGGAAGAGCCCGGCCCGCCGTTGTAGAAGAAGGTCACAGGCCGGCGCGAGCTCGGCACTCCGTCGACCGTGTCGGCCGTGTAGAAAATGCTCGCCGTCGGCTTGCCGTCGCTATCTCGAATGGTGAGCGTGCCGGCGGTCGCGGTATAGGGCAACGTGCGCCCGTCGGCGACGACGGTGTGGCGGGTCGAGACCGTGCGCTCTTCGACCGGCGCCCCTGCCCATGCACTGGCAGCCTGCTTCGCGAGGTCCTCGCCGTGCAGCTCAGCGACGCTCTTGCCTTTGTCCTTGTCCCCTCCGCCGCTAGCCGCTGACTGGGCGGCAGCCGGTGTAGCGACGAGCAAAGCAACGGCGGATGCAGCAAGCAGAAGACGCATCGGACAATTCTCTTTTGATAAGGGGGTGAAGGCGGTGGCGACCTTGGCGACATTCAGTTGCAACGCGCAATCCAGTCGACCAGCAGTCGATTCTCATCGACGAACGACAGGGTTAGGCGAGCGCGAGAAGCTGATCGCGCTTCGCGATTTCCTCTGCGAAATCAAGATGATCCGGTTCGATTCGAGTCCCGGCCATGGCACGAGCAAGCCGGTCAGCGCCTTCAACCGTGATCTCTCCCAGCGCTTTGGCAATTTCGATGTTGTCGGCGAGGACGCCGTTGCACGGCAGCGCAACGTCACAGCCGGCCGCGACGCAGGCTGCCGCCCGCTCCGCCTGCGTTCCGGTCAGCGCGTTCATGTTGCTGTCGTCGCTCATCAGGAAGCCGGCGAAGCCGATGCGCTCGCGGACGATGTCATGGATGACCGTCCGCGACTGGCTTGCCGGACGACCATTGTCCCACGCGGTGTAAACCACATGCGCCATCATCCCCATTGGTGCGGAGGCGAGCCGCTCGAATGGTTCGAGATCGCTCTCCAGCTCTTCCGCCGTGGCGTCGACCACCGGCAGTTCGTGATGGCTGTCGACCAGCGCGCGACCATGCCCCGGAATATGCTTGATGATCCCAACGACGCCCGCGGATGCCAGCCCGTCAAGCGCAGCGCGACCGAGTGCGGCGACCTGCATCGGCTCGGACCCGAAAGCGCGGTCGCCGATGATGTCGCTGGCGCCCTCCTGCCGGACGTCGAGCAACGGCAACGCGTTCACGTTAATCCCGACCGAACGCAGGGTCAGCCCGATTGCGCGGGCGTTCGACCGTACCGCCTCGATCGCCGAGGACGGCGCTATCCGATAGAGGCTCGCGAACTTTCCGGCTGCGGGAAAGGCCGGCCATTCGGGTGGCCGTAACCGGGCAACGCGCCCGCCTTCCTGGTCGATCAGGATAGGAACATCGTCGCGCCCGCTAAGCTCTCGGAGCGAGTCCGTCAGCCGCAGCAGCTGTTCGCTATTGTCGCAGTTACGCTTGAACAGGATGAAGCCGGCCGGTTCGGCATCGCGGAAGAAGCTGCGCTCATCGCCGGTGAGCTGCAAACCCCCAAGTCCATAGATGGCCGCCTGCATTATTGCGCGACGAAGCAATTCTCGCCGGCGGCCTTTAATGTCTGGCACACCTGCTTGGCGTCCGCGGGGGACGCAGCTCCAGCACGCAGCCGGATCCCGCCTGAGAAGGGAACGACCATCTTGTTCAGCGCGGCGACGCTCGGGAATCGTGACGACAGCGCCGTCCAAGCACGCTCGGCCTGCGCCTGATTGGCGAAGGCGCCGAGCTGCACGACGCTGCCCGCCGGACCCGCCGGCTTGGGCTCCGGTGCATCCTTGACGGCGGGAGCTTTAGCTTCGGGCGTGGCGGACGCCGCAGCTGGCGCGGCCTGCGGCTGGACCTTGGGCGGCTTGGCCACCGGAGTTTCCGGCAGCTTGTTGAGGTCGAGCTTGGAATCCTTGTCCTCGCCGGCGCTGGTCTCGAACGCCGCCTCGCTTTCGCCGCTGATGTCGAGCCCACCCGGGCTCGGCGGCTTGACCTTGTAGGGCCCCGGCGGCGCCTTAATCAGCTGGGGCGGACCGTTCACGACCACCTCTCGGCGGCCCATCCAGAAGAAGGTGCCGGCGACGATCGCGGCAGCAAGCAGCACCACCACAACGGCGATAAGCATGCGGCGCGCCGAAAGGCCGCGCGGCTCGTCCTCGTCCTCGACGGGTGCCAGCCATGGAAGCGGCTCGTCGAAGGTGCGGTCGTCGCTCACCGCTCCACCTTGGCTTTCCACGGCAGCCCGACCACGGCGCAGCTTAGATGAATTTTCTCCATGCGTTGGCACAGCACTTCCGAATGCGCCTGCGAGGTCGTCCCGACACGGAACCGATAGAACAACCGGCCCTTGGAATTGCGATCAGGCCTAACCACCGCAGGCAGGTGAGCCATCGCCGGATAAGCGCGCACCATGTAGCGCCAGCCGAGCTTGGCCTGCGATACCGATCCGAAGGCGCCGACCTGGACGAGCCGTCCCGCGGCCCCGACCACCAGGCGCGGTTGCCATGGCCTCGGCATGACGAATGGCTGCGCAGGGGGCATGGTAGGAGTCACCGCAGGCGGCGCGGGCGTCGGCCTTTCGGCCGCGACAGCAGTCGCCGGCTTCTCCGGAGCGGATGGCCCGGCGTGCGCGCTTTTGTGAACGATCGGCACTGCAGCAATCCTGACCTCGCGGGACGGAACGGGCCGCACCTGCGGCGTTGGCGTAAATCGCACCTGCGGCTGCGGCGCGATCCGGACCTCCGGCGGCGCCGGACGCGGCTCGGGCAGCCGAACGGTTGTCGCCGCCGGCTGGCGCCTTGGCTCGATCAACCGAGGCTCGTGTCCATTGTTGAGACCAAACAAGAACCCGCCGGACCCAACCAGCAGAATGACGACGGCCGCCCACATCATGACCGGACGACGGCGCTTCACGGGCTTTGCCTGCGGTTCGTCTGGAAGCCACGGCAGCCGGTCCATCCCGGCGACCGCCTCAACGCGGCTCATTTCAACGCATCTCCTCGGTTGCCGCGACCCCCATCAGATCCAGGCCGCTGCGGATGATTTGCGCGATTCCAAAGGCGAGTTCCAGCCTTGCGCGTGAAAGTTGGGCATTTTTTTCAACGAGGAAGCGGCGCTCTGGGTCGTCGTTGCCGCGATTCCACAGCGCGTGAAACTCGGCGGCGAGATCGTAAAGGTAGAAGGCAATCCGGTGCGGTTCGTGGGCCAGCGCCGCGCCTTCGAGCACCCTTGGATATTGCGCCGCCCGCTTCACCAGCGCGAGCTCTTCCTCATCGAGCAGTGAGAGATCCGCAGGCGTCGAAATGTCGATGCCCGCTTCGGCCGCCTTGCGCTTCAGCGAGCTGATCCGGGCATGCGCGTACTGCACGTAGAAGACAGGATTGTCCTTCGAAGCCTCGACCACCTTGGTGAAGTCAAAGTCGAGGGGAGCATCGGCGCGGCGGGTGAGCATCATGAAGCGCACCACGTCACGGCCGACCTCGTTCACCACGTCGGCCAGAGTCACGAAGTCGCCCGCGCGCTTCGACATCTTCACCGGCTCGCCGCCACGGAACAGACGGACCATCTGGACCAGCTTCACGTCGAGGTCGACGCGCCCGTCGGTTAGCGCCTTCACCGCCGCCTGCACCCGCTTGACCGTCCCCGCATGGTCGGCGCCCCAGATGTTGACGAGATGATCGGCGTTCTTCGCCTTTTGCCAGTGATAGGCGGCATCGGCTCCGAAGTAGGTCCAGCTGCCATCCGACTTCTTCATCGGCCGGTCCTGGTCGTCGCCGAACTGGCTCGCTCGGAACAGGGTTAGCTCGACGGGTTCCCATTCGTCGCGCGAATCCAGGCTCTTGGGCCGTTCGAGGGTGCCTTCGTAGACGAGGCCTTTCCCCCGAAGGACTTCCATGCCCTCGGCAACGGCGCCGCTGTTCTGGATTTCCGCCTCCGACGAAAAGATGTCGTGGTGGATGTTCAACAGGCCCAGATCGTGGCGGATGAGGTCGAGCATTGCCTTGATCGCGGCCGACCGGAACACGGGCAGCCACTCCGCCTCCGGCTTGTCGACATACTCGTCGCCATATTCCGCGGCCAGGATCGACCCGACCGGCTGCAGATAATCCCCCGGGTACATGCCCTCGGGAATGTCGCCGATTTCCTGCCCAAGGGCCTCGAGGTACCTGAGGTGCACCGAACGCGCGAGCGTATCCACCTGCGCACCGGCGTCATTGACGTAATATTCCTTGGTGACACGGAAGCCTGCCGCCTCGAGAAGGCGAGCGAGGCTGTCGCCGACAACCGCGCCCCTGCAGTGGCCCATGTGCAGGGGACCAGTCGGATTGGCCGAGACATATTCGACATTCACGCGTTCGTTCGCGCCGACGCTCGAAAGCCCATATTCGTCGCCCTCGCGCAAGATCGTACGAAGCTCGTCGCGCCACGCGTCGGATGTCAGACGCAGATTGATGAACCCGGGTCCAGCGATCTCGACCGAGGTGACCGGCGGCAATGCCTCGAGCTTGGGCTTGATCGCCTCGGCAAGCGCACGCGGGTTGGTCTTGGCGCCCTTGGCCAGGACCATCGCGGCGTTAGTCGCGAGGTCGCCATGCGAGGAGTCGCGCGGCGGTTCGACCGTCACGTTCTTGCGGTCGAGATCCGCCGGCAGCGTGCCGTCGGCAACGAGGTCGTCGAGCACTCCGTCGAGGAGCGCGGCATATTGGGCGTAAATGCTCAAAGTCTTCCCGTGGGATGGCGGAAAGCGGCGCCTCTAGCGCAGCACAGGCTGCGCGTCACGCCTCGGCTACCTCAGTAGCGCTGGTATCGGCAGGATGCTTCCCAGGCGAACCGCTGCTCGGGCGTGACATCGGCGGGCATGCCTTCGCGGCATCTCGCTTCCGTCTTCTGCCGGATGACGAGCGCGGCCTGCCCGACTGCGCGGCCGAATCCCTCCATCGCTTCGTCGATCGACTCGTCCGCTTCCTGTTGGCTTCGGGCTTCACCCTTCAGCTCGGGGGGCGGAACGTAGTTCGGATCGGGATCGGGCAGTTGAGTGACGACCAGCGGCTCCGGAGGCGCGGCAACAGCTGACGCCCCTACAGGCAGCGTCAGGGCAGCAGCCACGCCAAGGATGTTCCGCACGAACCCCATCGCCGCCGATGATCGGCTGGACCGGTTAACAAAAGGCAAGCGCCATTCCGCGCTAAGCGATCACCAGCGGTTGCCGCACCGCACTTCCGCGGCTCTCCGGGAACAACGTCGTCATCATCCGCGCGGGCTCGGTGGCGTAATGCTGCGCGAGCGCGCCGGCGATCAGCGCGTCGAGGTCGGTCGTGGGCTTGAGGTCGCGGCCTTCGTAGAGCGCGCCTTGCGATAATCCCGGCCAGTCAGCGACCACCTTTCCGCCGGCCACGGCCCCGCCGAGCAGCATCGCGGCCGAAGCCTGGCCATGATCGGTACCGCCGGTTCCGTTCGGACGAACGGTTCGGCCGAACTCGGTCGCGACGACGACCAGCGTATTCGCCCATTCAGGGCCCAGCCCGGTCTTCAGCGCCGCCAGCATCTGGTCGAGGTCCTTGAGCTGTGCATTCAAGCGTCCGCGCTGACCCGAGTGGGTATCCCAGCCATTGGTTTCGATCATCGCGATCCGCGCGCCGTCGCCGAGCAGCATCTTGGCCGCGAGCGCGCCCGTCGCCGCCCCTTTCGGCCCGCCGCCGCCTTGCATGGCATTGCCGGCCTTCATGCGCGTGTCGATGGCGGCCGTCCACAGGGCGTGGAGCTGCTGATCGCTTTCGTAGAGCGCCCCGACCCTCGCCAGGAGATCGTCGGACGGGCTCGGCAACTGTGAGCTCGCGTAGGAGGACACTTCGTGGCTGCCGCGCAGCGCCATCGGCACCGTCGAGGACAAGGCGAGCGCCTTCGCGTCGGAAGCAGGCAGGAGGCCGAGCATCCGGTTCATCCAGCCGTCCTTCAACCGGTAGGCCGCCGACCCGCCGGTCTCGAGTACGTTCTGCCCGTCGAAGTGCGAACGGTCGCGATAGGGCGACGCCACCGCGTGCACAAACAGGGCCTGCTTGTCGGCGTACATCTTGGCCGCTTGGGCAAGCGCGGGGTGGAGCGTGAAGAAGTTGTCGAGCCTGGCGCCAGACGCCGTGTCCTGGACGAAATCGCCGCGGATTCCGGCGAACTGCGGATCACCAGTCGGCGCCAGGATCGAGAGGCCGTCGGCGGCGCCGCGCTGGATGATGAAGACGAACCGCCGCTCGGTGCCGGCGCGGGCGAACGCCATGTGCGGGAATCCGATTGTCGCCAAAGCCGAGGCGGCGCCGCCAGCACGAATGAATGACCTGCGCGAGAGCATGTTCATCTCCTCACGAATTCGGGGCTGACCAGGAACAAGGCGAGACCTTCAGCCGGGCTTTCCGCCCGGGCAATGGCCGTTCGGGTCGCCTCGCTCAGCGAGCCCGGGAAGAGCTTTTCCGCGAGCGCCCGAGCATCGACCGTCGACGCAGCCTTGTCGGCGATCCGCTGAGCGACTTCGACCCG
>DASSIU010000082.1:0-11115 GCA_035691585.1 Sphingomicrobium sp.
GACCTCGTCGAGCCCGGAGCCATGGACCACCAGCGCCTCGCTGACCCCCATCGCCTGAAGGGTCTGGGCGATCCGCCGAAGCATCCGCGGGTCGGCGACGCCGAGCAGCTGGACCGGCGGACGCGCCGGGTTGATGCATGGCCCGAGCAAATTCATTATCGTCCGCACCGACAGCTGGCGACGAACCAGCGCCGCATGCTTCATCCCCGGGTGATAAGCCGGCGCGAACAGGAAGCAGAAGCCGGTCTGGTCCAGCAGCTTGCGCGCCGTGGCCGGGGGGACCTCGATCCTGGCGCCCAGCGCCTCCAGCACATCGGCCGACCCGCAGCGCGAGCTGACGCTGCGATTGCCGTGCTTGGCGATCGGCAGACCCGCTGCTGCGGCGACGAATGCAGTTGCGGTCGAGACGTTGATCAGGCCTGACCCATCGCCCCCGGTTCCGCAGCAATCGGCATAGAGATAGTCGGGGCGCTCAAAAGGCTCGGCCGCGGCGGACAAAGCACGCGCCGCGCCGATCATTTCCTCCACGGTTTCGCCCTTCATCCGCAGGGCGATCAGCATTCCGGCAATTTCGGCCGGTTCGAGCCGGCCGAGGACCAGCCGCTCAAACAGATGTTGCGATTCGTCGACCGTCAGATCTTCGCCGGCGAGCAGCTTGGGCAAGGGATTGGGGACTGGAACGTCAGCCGGAAGCGGAGCGTGCTGCGCAGGGGCAGGTTCGGCGACAAGGATAGCAATGGTCATGATTCGAGTTCCTGGAAACAAAAAAGCCCGCCAATGGCGGGCGGGCAGTCGATGATCGGAGGCTAGTCGATCAGTCGCGCCATCGCGCCGCAAGGCTCGCGCTGCGCCACCACCAGAGGCGGGCAGTCGAAGAAGCGGCGATGGCGACCAGGTTCGTCATGCGACTCGCGTGGTAAGGCAGAGGATCCGTTGCAGTCAACTGTAGGCACGGTTGACGGCTTCGCCGCCGCAATGGCATGGCGCGCCGGACGAGCGGGTGTAGCTCAATGGTAGAGCAGAAGCCTTCCAAGCTTACGACGAGGGTTCGATTCCCTTCACCCGCTCCAATTTCGCGACCTGCGGGGGCAGGTTCGAAATTTGGAGCGCACGCGAGCGCGAGCTCGCGGGGCGACTAACGCTTGCACGCGTTGACACATCTTTGGCGCCCCGCCATGTGGCGCGCCTGCCTTCACCTGGAGAGGTGGCCGAGTGGTTAAAGGCAGCAGACTGTAAATCTGCCCGCGCAAGCGTACGCTGGTTCGAATCCAGCCCTCTCCACCATGGCCTCAGAGCTTTTCGGTCAGCTCCGGGACGATCTTGAACAGGTCGCCGACGAGGCCGATGTCCGCGACCTGGAAAATGGGCGCTTCCTCGTCCTTGTTGATCGCGATGATCGTCTTCGAATCTTTCATTCCGGCAAGATGCTGGATCGCGCCCGAAATGCCGATCGCGATATAGACTTCGGGAGCGACGATCTTCCCCGTCTGGCCCACCTGGTAGTCGTTGGGAGCGTAGCCCGCGTCGACAGCCGCGCGCGACGCGCCCACGCCAGCGCCGAGCTTGTCGGCGAGCGGATCAAGCAGGGCGTGGAACTGCTCCGAGGAGCCGAAGGCGCGGCCGCCCGAAACGATCACCTTGGCGCTGGTGAGCTCTGGTCGCTCGCTCTCCGACGCATCCAGCGAGACGAAGCTGCTGGTGCCGGGGTCACCGGTGGCGTCGACCTGCTCGACCGAGGCGGAGCCGCCATCCGGCGCGGCTTTCTCGAACGCCGTGGCGCGGACTGTGATCACCTTCTTGGCGTCTTTGGATTTGACCGTCGCGATCGCATTTCCCGCGTAGATCGGGCGAGTGAAGGTGTCGGGTCCCTCGACCGACAGGATGTCGCTGACCTGCATTACGTCGAGCAGTGCGGCGACGCGCGGCGCGATGTTCTTGCCGGTGGTCGTCGCGGGCGCGAGGAACGCGTCGTGGTCGTCCATCAGCTTGGCGGCGACCGGCGCAACCGCCTCGGCAAGCTGATGCTCCAACGCGGGCGAGGCTGCGACATAGACCTTGGCGACGCCCGAGATTTTCGAGACCGCCTGGGCCACTACGTCGACATTGTTGCCAGCGACCAGCGTATGCACTTCGCCAAGCTTCGACGCGGCCGTCACGGTCGCGAGCGTTGCATCTTTCACGTGGGCGCCATCATGCTCGACGAGAACCAGAACGCTCATTTTGCAATCCCCAGACCCTTGAGCTTGCCGACCAGTTCGTCGACGCTGCCGACCTTGATGCCCGCTTCGCGCCTTGCCGGCTCGGTGACCTTCAGCGTTTCGAGGCGCCGCGCGACGTCAACCCCGTAGTCGCCCGGCGACTTGGTCGCCAGGGGTTTGGACTTGGCCTTCATTATGTTGGGCAGCGAGGCGTAGCGGGGCTCGTTCAAGCGGAGGTCGGTGGTGACGACCGCCGGGAGCTTGAGCTTCACCGTCTCCAGTCCGCCATCGACCTCGCGAGTGACCGTCGCAGTATCGGAAACCTCGATTTTCGACGCGAAGGCGCCCTGCGGCCAACCGAGAAGCGCCGCGAGCATCTGCCCGGTCGCGTTATTGTCGTCGTCGATTGCCTGCTTGCCGAGGATGATCATCCCCGGCTGTTCTTCTGCTGCGATCTTCGCGAAAATCTTGGCGACGGCGAGCGGCTCGACGTCCTCATCCGTTTGGACGAGAATCGCCCGGTCGGCGCCCATCGCCAGCGCGGTCCGAAGCGTCTCTTGCGCCTTGGCCGGCCCGATCGAGACCGCGACAATCTCCGTGACGACGCCCTTCTCTTTGAGCCGGATCGCCTCCTCGACGGCGATCTCGTCGAACGGGTTCATGCTCATCTTGACGTTGGCGAGATCGACGCCCGAGCCGTCCATCTTCACGCGCGGCTTCACGTTGAAATCGATGACGCGTTTGACCGCGACGAGGACTTTCATTCGGCTCTCCTTGTGTCCCTGCGGAGGCAGGGACCCAGTCCTAAGACGAAAAGATTCTGGGCTCCTGCGTTCGCAGGAGCACAGTCAAATTCATGCTGCAACCGGCGCCTTCACTTCGGCAACGATCTTCTTCGCCGCATCGCCGAGATCGTTCGCGGCGATGATCGGGAGCCCGCTCGAGGCCAGGATGTCCTTGCCCTGCTGCACGTTGGTCCCCTCGAGCCGGACGACCAGCGGAACGTTCAGCGACACCTCGCGCGCGGCGGCAACAATGCCCTCGGCGATGATGTCGCAACGCATGATCCCGCCAAAGATGTTGACCAGGATGCCCTTCACAGCCGGGTCGCTGAGGATGATCTTGAACGCCGCGGTGACCTTCTCCTTTGAGGCGCCACCGCCGACATCGAGGAAGTTGGCGGGCTCGGCGCCCTCCAGCTTGATGATGTCCATCGTCGCCATGGCAAGGCCGGCGCCGTTCACCATGCAGCCGATCGATCCGTCGAGCTTGATGTAGCTGAGACCGTATTTCGAGGCCTCGATCTCCATCGGATCCTCTTCCGTGAGGTCGCGCAGCTCCTGCAGGTCCGGGTGGCGGAAGTCGGCATTGCTGTCGAACCCGACCTTGGCGTCCAGGACCAGGAGCCGCCCCTTGTCGTCGACCGCCAGCGGGTTGATCTCGATCTGCGAAGCGTCGGTGCCGACGAATGCCTGGTACAGGCTGCCGAGCACCTTGCCGCCCTGCTTGGCGAGATCGCCGGTCAGCCCCAGCGCCGCCGCTACCTCGCGGCCATGATGTGGCATCAGCCCCGTTGCCGGATCGATGGTAATCGTCGCGATCTTCTCGGGTCTGTCATGCGCGACTGTCTCGATCTCCATTCCGCCCTCGGTCGAGGCGACCACCGCGATGCGGCCAGTCTCGCGATCTACCAGCAATGCGAGATAGAACTCCTTGGAGATGTCGACGCCGTCGGTGATGTAGAGTCGCTGGACCTGCTTGCCGTGCGGCCCAGTCTGGATCGTCACCAGGGTCTTGCCGAGCATCTCGGCGGCATGCTCGCGCACCTCGTCGATCGAGTGCGCGAGGCGCACGCCGCCCTTGGCCGATTCGCCGAGCTCCTTGAACTTGCCCTTGCCGCGGCCGCCCGCGTGGATCTGCGCCTTGACGACCCACAAGGGTCCCGGCAGCTTCTTCGCTGCATCCGCCGCCTCGTCGACGCTCATCGCTGGATAGCCCGCGGGCACCGGAACGCCATATTTCGCGAGCAGCTCTTTGGCCTGATATTCGTGGATGTTCATGGGCCGGGCCCTTAATCAGAACGCTGCCTCGATGCAAAGTGACGACCACCCGATCCGCAAGATCATCCATGTCGACATGGACGCCTTCTACGCGTCGGTCGAGCAGCGCGACGAACCGGACTTGAGAGGCAAGCCCGTCGCCGTCGGCGGCGGGCACCGCGGGGTCGTCATGGCGGCGAGCTATGAAGCGCGGAAATATGGGGTCCGCTCGGCGATGCCCGCGGTCACAGCGAGGCGGCGCTGCCCCGAGCTCATCTTCGTGAAGACTCGATTCGACGTGTACCGCACGGTCTCTCAGCAGATCCGGGCCATCTTCCTCGACTACACCGACCTGGTCGAGCCACTCAGCCTCGACGAAGCCTATCTCGATGTCACAGACGACCGGCATTGCCTGGGCAGCGCGCGGGCAATCGCCGAGGACATCCGGCGCCGGATCCGTGAGGAGACTCAGCTCACCGCTTCCGCCGGGGTGTCCTACTGCAAGTTCATCGCCAAGCTGGCCTCCGATCACCGCAAACCGGACGGCCTTTGCGTGATCACGCCTGAGCGAGGCCCTGAGTTCGTCGCATCGCTGCCCGTGTCTCGCTTCCACGGAATCGGCCCCGTTACCGCGAAGAAGATGGAACGGCTGGGCATTCTCACCGGGGCCGACCTTCGCGAATGGAGCTTGCCGGCGCTACAAGCGCATTTCGGGAGCTCGGCGGATTGGTACTGGCGAATCTGCCGCGGAATCGACCAGCGCGAAGTAAAACCCGACCGCCCCTACAAGTCGGTGAGCGCCGAACGGACGTTCGACCAGGACCTGACCGATCCCGACCGCCTGGCGATCGAGCTCGGCCGAATCGCGGGCTATGCCTGGGACCGGGTGGAGCGCGCCGAGGTTACCGGTCGCACGGTGACTCTCAAGGTCAAATTCGGCGACTTCACCATCATCACCCGCTCGAAAAGCTTCGCCGGCGCAGTGCCTGACCGCGATACATTCACCGCCGCCGGGCAGGCGCTGCTCGCTGCTCTTCACCCCTTAACGAAAGGTATCAGGCTGCTCGGTCTCGGGCTCCACAACTTAACGGAGGTCAACATCGGACTGCCCGCCCAGCTGGGACTCGCAATTTGAGGTCAGTTGTGATATAAAATTGTCATGAAGGGGCCGCCGCGATTCAGCTGCGGCCTTAAATTCAAGGGAAGCCACGAAATAGGCAGGGGAGCCGCGACCGCCGGGTCGTTTTGGGGGACGATGCGAGTTGCGTCGGTCTCTCTGCCGCAATTGGAAAGGTGAGCAATGGCTACAAAGGCGCTTAGCTTCGACGTCGGAGATTATGTTGTGTACCCCAAGCATGGCGTGGGCCGTGTCGTCGAGCTGCAGAGCACCGAAATCGCCGGTACTCGTCTCGATCTCTATGTTCTCCGCTTCGAGAAAGAGAAGATGACGCTGCGCGTTCCGGTCAACAAGGCGGACTCGGTCGGTATGCGCAAGCTGTCGAGCGACAAGACGATGAAGGACGCGCTCGCGACCCTCACCGGCAAGCCAAAAGTCAAGCGTACCATGTGGTCGCGCCGGGCCCAGGAGTATGAGGCAAAGATCAACTCGGGCGACCTGACCTCGATCGCCGAAGTGACTCGCGACCTTTTCCGGCCGGACGACGCTCCGGAGCAGAGCTATTCCGAGCGGCAGATTTTCGAAGCCGCGTCGTCGCGCCTGGCGCGCGAGCTTGGCGCGATGGAGCAGACTGACGAGAAGTCAGCTCTCGCCAAGATCCTCGAGATCCTGAACAAGGCGGCGTTGATCCATCACAAGGCCAAGGAAGTCGCCTGACCCTCCTTCTGTCTCGGCGAAGGAACGGAAGCTAGGGCGCCCCACGGGGCGCCCTTTCTTTTTGCGCTTGCGGCTGTTCCTGACGCGCTGTATTGCGGCGCTAATACACGCTCAGGAGGAAATGCATGCGCCAGTCCCTCGTCGCGGCCATCGCCGCTTCCGCCATGCTCGGCGGCTGCCAGGCCGGCGCCCACGAGGGCGCCGGTCCCACGGTCTCGCGGAACTATAACGTCGGCAATTTCCAGCAGATCGAGGTTGACGGTCCCTATGATGTCGATGTCCGCACCGGCTCCAACCCCGGCGTCTCCGCGCGCGGCGGCGAGAAGCTGCTCGAGCGGACGACCGTCGAGGTCGAGGGCGGCAAGCTGGTCATCCGGCCTGAGCACAGTCACAGCTTCTTCAATTTCGGCTGGGGCGGCCGCGGCAAGGCAACCTTCACCGTCACGGTCCCGCAGCTCAGCGGAGCGAAGATCGCCGGCTCGGGCGACATAAGCATCGACAAGGTTGCGGGGGCGAATTTTGACGGCGCCGTTGCAGGCTCGGGCGGACTGGACGTGGGGACTCTCGACGTGCAGCAGCTGAAGCTGTCGATCGCGGGTTCCGGCAGCCTGAAGGCAGGGACCGGGAAGGCTCAGTCCGCGAAATACGACATCGCAGGTTCGGGTGACATCGAAGCAGCCGCGATCCAGACCCAGAGCCTTTTCGCCTCGATTGCGGGCTCGGGCGGAATCAAGGCGCATGCGAGCGGCACTGCCGATGTCAGCATCATGGGTTCAGGCGATATCGAAGTCGCTGGCGGCGCGAAATGCACCGTCAACAAGGCTGGCTCTGGAAGCGCCCGTTGCTCTTAGAGCCACGTTAACCACGGCCGTGGAAGGTGGGCGCATGCGCACCGTCCTTCTTGCCGTCTTCGCGAGCCTGGTGATCGCCGCACCCGCGGCCGCCGCAACCCGCAATTTCGGGATCACCGATTTCACCAAGGTCCGAGTCACCGGGCCTTACAAGGTCACCCTCACCACGGGCGTCGCTCCGTTCGCCAAAGCCAATGGCTCGCCCGGCGCGCTCGACCGCCTAGCGATCGAGGTCAGGGGCGATACTTTGGTTGTGCAGGCGAACCCGTCGTGGGGCGGCTATCCGGGCGAAAACAGCGGACCGGTCGAAGTTGCCATCGGCACCCACGATCTTACCAACGCCACCCTGTTCGGCGCGGGCAGCCTCGCCATCGATCGCGTGAAGGGCCTGACCTTCGTCCTGATCGTCCAGGGCTCGGGAGCAAGCGAGATCGGCGATGTCGCCGCGGACCAGCTCAACGTCACCCTCGAAGGCACCGCGAGCGCGAAGCTGGCGGGGCATGCCAACAAGCTCACCGCGCTGGTGCGCGGTGTTTC
Source organism: Sphingomicrobium sp. (assembly GCA_035691585.1). Classification (GTDB taxonomy): domain Bacteria; phylum Pseudomonadota; class Alphaproteobacteria; order Sphingomonadales; family Sphingomonadaceae; genus Sphingomicrobium. Next base: position 7,460 of record DASSIU010000082.1, read on the forward strand.
GACGCTTCAGGCCGCGAACCTCGCGACGCCCGTGTCAGCGATCAGCGCTGACGGAACGGCGACGATCGACGCCAATGTCACCGACACGGCGCGCGTCGACGGCTGGGGCGCGGCGACCATCCGCCTGACGGGTCGACCGTCCTGCACGCTCAAGACGGCTGGCTCGACCAGCGTTACCGGCTGCCGATAATCTGGGCTGGTTCGGTCCGGTCGAGCAACCTGGGCGGCGCCCAATCGTTCTCTCTCCACATCTGGACAGGGAGAGTGACATGTATCTCGGTATCGGCGGAATCATCATCCTGATCATCATCCTCTACCTGCTATTCAGGTAGTCGATCAGACCAACGCTAAAGCGGCGAGGCGGCCGTAAAGTTGAGGCGGCAGCGCGCCGAGGCCGCTGCCGTCGTCGTCTGCCTTCGGGGCATCCGCGTCTTCGAGGTAGCGCCAGCCTTGGTGGACTCGGCGCGGCATCGGAGCGACCGTCCTGATCTCGGCTGAGCAGACGATATCGATCCGTCCGTCCTCGCGGTCCTCGAACCGAAGAATCTCGATGCCTGCAATGATCGTGTGCCGGACGATCCAGTAGAGGTTGCCGCCGATAAGCTCGTCGGCCCGCTTGGGCCGCATCCTCGTCGCGATCCGGACTTCACCATCGGCGGAGCGCCGAGCGATCCTTTGCCTCAGCACCTCAAAATCGCGGCAGGCGAACGCGACCTTAGTTAGATGGAGTCTCGACACATCCGGGCGATGCCGAGCTAGCCGAGGATTCGCAACAGCTTAGCTGTGCAACCCGAACACCGCGGCAAGCCCTAGGAACGAAAAGAAGCCGATCACGTCGGTCATCGTCGTCACGAACACGGTCGAGGTCACCGCCGGGTCGATGCGCAGCTTCTCCATCCCCACGGGGATGAGGACCCCCGACAACCCGGCATTGATGTTGTTGATGACCATCGCGGCGAACAGAACCAGGCTAAGCGCCAGGTCGTGGTAGACGAGCTGGCAGCCGATCGCCATGATCACCCCGAGGCCGATGCCGTTGGCCATGGCGATCACGATTTCGCGCATGATCATCCGGACGGTGTTCGATTCCGTCAGTTGGTTGGTGGCAAGCGCGCGAACGGTCACCGCCATCGTCTGGGTCGCCGCATTGCCGCCCATTCCGGCGACGATCGGCATCAGCACCGCGAGAACCACAAGACGCGAGATCGTGACCTGGAAAGCGGCGACGACCGCCGAGGCGAGGATCGCGGTCAAAAGGTTGATGAACAGCCACCACATTCGGGTCCGGATGATTTCGCTGAGCGGCGCGTTGATGTCGCTCTCGCCGGCCTGGCTCAGAAGCAGGACGTCCTCGCCCGCTTCCTCCTGGATGATGTGGACCACGTCGTCGACCGTGATCATCCCGACCAGCCGGCCCGCCTCATCGACGACGGCAGCGGACACCAGCGCATATTTCTGAAATCGCAACGCCACGTCTTCCTGGTCCATGTCGACCGGGATGAGGGTCTGCTCGCGCGCCATGATGTCGCTGACGGGCCTCGTCCGCGGCGTCCTGAGGATTGTCGACAACTTGCAGGTGCCGACGGGGTGATGATCGGCGCTGACCACGAACACTTCCCAGAAATCGGTCGGCAAGTCCTCGGTCGAACGCAGGTAATCGATGACCTCGCCGACCTTCCAATGATCCGGCACCGCGCACAGGTCGCGCTGCATCAGGCGGCCCGCGGATTCCTCCGGATAGCTCAGCGCTTCCTCGACCGCCGCGCGGTCGTCGGGCTCCATCCGCTGGAGCACTGCCTGCTGCTCGTCGCGATCGAGATCTTCGATCAGCGCGACCGCGTCGTCGGTCTCTAGCTGACCGGCGATGTCCGCGACCTGCTGCGGCTCCATCTCGTCGAGCAGGCCCTCGCGGACGTAGTCGTTCATCTCGGCGAGCACGTCGGGGCTGATGATTCCGGCGAGCGCCTTGACCAGACCCTCGCGGTCATCGCGGGCTGCGAGCTCGATCAGGTCTGCGACGTCGGCCGGGTGAAGCGGCTGGACTAGGCGGCGTGCGGTTTCGTCATCGCCAGCGTCGACGGCGTCGAGCACCTTGTCAACGAACTCCGGCCGGAGCCGATCTTCCTCGTCGACGGGGGATGCCGAATCCTGAGGGTCCGCGGCGGCGATGGGCTCGCTCTCGCTCACGTACTGCTCCCTCGATTGAACCCGGTCGCGCCCTCCTATGGTCGCGGCCGCTCTGGCGCAACCACCACCGGGTCCCTAAATCGCGCTTCTTCCGAACCTTTCATCCCGGAGTTGCACAATGGCCGACGGCGACCGCCTGACCCTGACCCTTTCCACCGGCGGCGATGTCGTCATCAAGCTTCGCCCCGACCTTGCGCCGGGACACGTGGAGCGGATCACCGAGCTCGCCAACAGCGGCTTCTATGATGGAGTGGTGTTCCACCGGGTGATCCCGGGCTTCATGGCCCAGGGCGGCGACCCTACGGGCACCGGCACCAGCGGCTCCAAGCTGCCCGACCTGAAAGCGGAATTTTCGCGCGAGCCGCACGTTCGCGGCACCGCGTCCATGGCGCGCACGCCCAACCCGGACAGCGCCAACAGCCAGTTCTTCATCTGCTTTGACGACGCGGGCTTCCTGGACGGCCAATATACCGTTTGGGGGCAGGTCGAGAGCGGCATGGAGCATGTCGATGCGCTGCCCAAGGGTGAACCCCCGCGCGAGCCGGGCAAGATCCTCAAGGCGACTGTCTCCTGAAGATGATCGCCCTCGTGACCGGCGCTTCGGCCGGCCTCGGCGTTGAATTCGCCAGACAGCTGTCGAAGCGCGGACACCGGCTCGTCCTGGTCGCTCGGCGGAAGGAACGGCTTGAACGGCTGGCGCAGGAGCTCGGCAATGCCCGCGCGATCGCCATCGACCTGTCGAAGGCCAGTGCAGCGACCAAGCTGATGGCCGACATCGAGGCGAAGGGCGAGACCGTCGACCTCCTCGTCAACAACGCGGGCTTCGGCCTGATCGGTCGTTTCGCCGAGCTCGACGCCAGGCGCGAGCGACAGATGATCGACCTCAACGTCGGCACGCTCGCTGACCTCTGCCGTGCGGTCGCACCCGCCATGATAAGGCGGAAGTCGGGCGCAATCCTCAACGTCGCCTCGACGGCGGCCTTCCAGCCCGGACCGAAAATGGCGATCTATTTCGCGACCAAGGCGTTCGTCCTGTCGCTCACCGAAGCGCTGCACGAGGAACTGAAGCCGCACGGAGTCAAAGTCACGTGTCTCTGCCCAGGGCCGACGCGAACAGAGTTCGGCGAGGTCGCCGGCTTTCGCGGAAGCGGGCTGTTCGACCGCGTGGCGATGGACTCGCCCGAGGTGGTCGAAGCGGGCCTCCACGGCCTAGACCGGAACAAGGCGGTGGTCGTCCCCGGCTTGGTCAATAAGGTCGTCGCGACCAGCACGCGCTTCGCTCCGCGCTCGACGGTTCGCAAAATCGTGGGCGCGATCAAATATTGAGTAACAGTTGCAACCGCGCCGATGTGCCATCGTTGCGTATCCGGTATGAGGGCGTGGGCCAGGAGACAGAATGCCTGAAGCAGATACGATCGATCGCGTGACCTCGCGGCGAGTCCAGGTCGCGAGCCTGCCGCCGGCGGATA
>DASSIU010000083.1:0-4240 GCA_035691585.1 Sphingomicrobium sp.
GACCGCGTGCGCTGGGCCTGGGACTTTTTCGCGTTCCTCGCCAACAGCATCGTGTTCATCCTGATCGGGATGAGCGTGGCGCATCAGCCGCTGCATTTGCTTGGCGCGGCGGCGCTGACCTCGATCCTGCTCGTGCTCGCCGGCCGCGCCTTGTCGATCTACCCCCTGTCCGCGCTGTTCATAGCCTCCCGCTGGAAGTTGAAAGCCTCGTTCCAGCACACCTTGTTCTGGGGCGGGCTACGGGGCGCGCTGGCGCTGGCGCTCGCGCTTGCGGTTCCCGCCGTGGTGCCGGAGCGGAACGCGATCATCCTCACCGCCTTCGTGGTCGTGGCCTTCTCGATCCTCGTGCAGGGGCTCACCATGCCGTGGCTCATCAAGCGGCTGAAGCTCGGCAGCAAAGTGCCCGAACCCGCGGTTGCCGCTGCGTAAAGCTGAAGCTACGCGCCGGGCGTGAGCTTCCTTCCGGAACCGCTGAAAATCTCGGCCTTCCGCTACTTCTGGGTGGCGCGGCTCAGCGCGACCATTGCCCAGATGGCGATGGTAATCGTCATCGGCTGGCAGGTCTATGACATCGCCCGCCACACGATGGGGCTCAAGGAAGCGGCGCTGAGGCTGGGAATCATCGGCCTGATCCAGTTCGTCCCGCTGTTCCTGCTGACCCTCGTGACCGGTTGGACCGCCGACCGCGTCGACCGGCGCTGGATCGCTCGGGCGTCCGTCGCGCTCGAACTGGGCTGTGCGGCCGCCCTCGCCTGGTTCGCCTGGAAGCACAGGACGACGTTGGAGATCCTGTATATTGTCGCCGCGCTGCTCGGCGTCGCTCGGGCCTTTGCCGGCCCGGCGCTCGGGGCATTGGCGCCAAATCTCGTGCCGCGCGACGTCCTGCCGCGCGCCATTGCCCTGTCGTCGATCGCCTGGCAGAGCGGCGCGATTCTGGGACCCGCATTGGGAGGCTATCTGTACGCCTGGGCGCCGTTTGCGCCCTACGCCGCGAGCTCGATCCTTTTCGTAATATCGTTCGTCGGCCTGCTCGCGATTGCACCGATGCCCCGTTCCGAGCTGACTCATGGCAGCAATCCGTGGGCCCAGATGATCGAGGGGCTACGGTACGTCCGCCACAACCGGCTCGTGCTCGGCGCGATCAGCCTCGACCTCTTCGCGGTGCTGCTGGGCGGTGCGACCGCAATGCTGCCGGTGTTCGCGCGAGATGTGCTTCACGCGGGCCCGGAAGGGCTCGGCCATCTGCGGGCGGCCCCGGCTTTAGGCGCGACGCTCACTGCCGCATTTTTTTCCGTGCGGCCGCTGAAGCGCAATGTCGGGGTGAAGATGCTTGTCGCGGTCGGGGTGTTCGGCGCGGCCACGATCGTCTTCGGATTCTCCCGCTGGATGCCTCTCTCGCTGCTGTGTCTCGCCCTGCTCGGCTCGGCGGACATGTTCTCGGTCTATGTCCGGCAATCGTTAATCCAGCTGTACACGCCCGACGAAATGCGGGGGCGGGTTGGGGCGGTCTCCTCGCTATTCATCTCGGCGTCGAACGAGCTCGGCGAGGCCGAGTCAGGTTTCCTCGGCGCGCTGATCGGTCCGGTCCCCGCGGTTATCGCAGGCGGCATCGGCGCAATCGGCGTCGTCTTGCTGTGGTCCTGGTGGTTCCCAGAGCTGCGCCTTGCAAAAAGCTTTGAACCACCCGATTTGCGCACCGCACAAGCAGAGGAGAGCTAGGGCATGAAGGCCGCCAATATCCTCGAGACCATCGGCAATACGCCGATTATCCGAATCAACCGGCTGTTCGGCGATCGCGCCGAAGTGTGGATGAAGTCGGAACGCGCCAATCCCGGCGGCTCGATCAAGGACCGCATCGCCCTCGCGATGATCGAGGACGCGGAGCGCTCGGGCAAGCTCAAGCCCGGCGGGACGATCATCGAACCCACTTCCGGCAACACCGGCATCGGCCTGGCGATGGTCGCCGCGGTCAAGGGCTACAAGCTCATCCTCGTCATGCCCGACAGCATGAGCGTCGAACGTCGGCGCCTGATGCTGGCCTATGGCGCCCAATTCGAACTCACCGATCGAACGAAGGGGATGCAAGGTTCGGTCGACCGCGCCAACGAGCTTGTGGCCGCTACGCCCAATAGCTGGATGCCGCAGCAGTTCGACAATCCGGCCAATGTCGAAGTTCACCGACGCACGACGGCGCAGGAAATCTTGCGGGATTTCGCGGACCAACCACTCGACGCAATCATCACCGGCGTTGGTACCGGCGGCCACATCACTGGGTGCGCGGAGGTGCTGAAGCCCGTTTGGCGGAACCTCCGGGTATTCGCGGTCGAGCCGGCGCTGGCCCCGTTGCTGAGCGGCGGCAAAGCCGGGCCACATCCGATCCAGGGCCTCGGCGCCAACTTCATCCCGAGCATCCTCAACACCAAGATCCTCGACGGCATTATCGACGTCGATGCGGACAAGGCGAAGGAAATGGCCAGGCGTGCCGCGCGCGAAGAGGGATTGCTGATCGGCATCTCGTCGGGAGCAGCCTTGGCAGGTGTCGAACAGAAGCTGCCGGAGCTCGGCGATCACCCGCGCATCCTGACTTTCAACTACGACACGGGCGAGCGTTACCTCTCCGTTCCGGACTTCCTCCCGGAACAGTCTTAAGGGCCTGCTAACCTCGTTCGTTCGTCGCGCGGTTAACTCGCGCGCGTAGAAGCCCGTCCATTGGCCGCATGGATTTCTTCCTGTGGCTTCTGGTGGAGCCGTAATGCGTCGCACCCTGTTCGGCAGATCGCCTCAAACGGAGCTACTCACGCCCCCGCGCGCCTCAGCGCGTGAGGCATTGCTGTTCGACCTGCAGGATCACTCCAACAGCGGGGACCTGACGCTTGCCGAACGCCGCGTCGGGAGCTGGATCTATGCTCCCTGGCTGCTGTTCTCGGGCCATCTCATCATTGCGGCGAGCCTGCTTTTTCAGAAGAGCGCGCAAGAGAGCTGGAGCGCGCTCGCGGCGGTGTACGTGCCGCTAGCTCTGTCGCTCCTCCTCGACACCATCGCCGGCCTGTTCATGCTTTATTGGCGTAAATGGCAGATCGCGCCTCACAACGCCGTTCGTCTGATTTGCGGCTATTTGGCCGCAACTGGCGCGCTATGGGCGACTGCCAGCGTCGCCGGCGGATCGCTGCACCTCGCGGACGCATCCTTCGTCACCCTGGCAATGGCGGCCGGCTTCTTCGTTCGCTCGATCGTCGCTATCCCTGCTCCGCCGCTGGCGATGGTCAATGCTGTTGTCGCGCTCGCGACCACGACCTTGTTCTCGAGCAACCTTCAAGTGACGTTCGCCATCGACGCCATGGCTCTGCTGATGGTCGTCTACAGCGTTGCGACAACGCAAAAGACCTTGTTCGGCGGGCGCCGCCGGCTTGCACTCGAATGGCAGGCACAGAAGGCGCTGAATTTCGTCGACGAGTTCGAGAACAGCGGGCGCGGGTGGTTCTGGGAAACGGACTCGCTGGGCACCTTGTCCTACGTCTCGCGACAGCTTGCCGAAGACTTCCAGTGCGAGCCCGACGAACTGCTCGGTCGGCAGTTCACCGATCTGCTGTCCGTGGATCAGGCGGCCGATTCAGCGGAAGAACGCAAAACCCTGGGCTTCCATCTCTCGGCCCGCTTCCCCTTCTCTGACGTTGTCGTTCGCCCGGCAAGCGAGCAGGACGTCCACTGGTCGCTCTCGGGCAACCCGATTTTCGACGAGCGCGGACGGTTCCTGGGATTCCGAGGCATCGGCACCGACCTTACCGAACAGCGCAAGTCGGAACGCGAAATCAGTCGCCTCGCGCGCTTCGATTCCCTCACTGGCCTTCCGAACCGCGCGATGATGCGTCAGACGCTGGACGAGGCGCTCCGCAACGCCGCCCATCGCAAGAAGGGCTGCGCCCTGTTCATGATCGACCTCGACCGGTTCAAAAATGTGAACGACACGCTCGGGCATCCTGTGGGTGACGCCTTGTTGCGCCAGGTGGCGGAGCGGCTCACCTCGGTGATGGGAAATCACGGACAGGTTGGCCGTCTCGGCGGCGACGAATTCCAGGCGGTGCTTCCCGGCGCGGTCGACATCGGCCTGCTCGAATCTCTCGCACGAACGCTGATCGAGCAGGTCTCGCGCCCCTACATGATCGAGGGCTCGAAGGTGACGATCGGCGCTTCGGTCGGAGTCGTAATCGGCGATCCGGGCCGGGCAAGTGCGGACGCACTC